>CADBPE010000177.1 GCA_902796475.1 uncultured Ruminococcus sp. | reverse complement strand
GTCCGGTGGACTGTTTTTTGAGAGGGGACGCCCTGCGCAAGAGGGCGTCCCCTACTAACGGTTAGTTTAAAAGCCACCAGCCGCCGAGAGGCGGCAAGAACGCACCCAATTTCGCGTTCACAGATAAACGAGCGGAAACGCAGCAACCCGCGCCCCAAAATAGCCCACAAAAAACCAAACACAAAAGTTTCGCTCAAGCCTTTTCACAGGCTTGGCGCAGAGCCTGCGCGCCCGTATTCGCGCCGGCAAAAAAACAGACTGAATCTACACTGCTTGCGGTTGGAAGGCAGTAAGAACCGCGAATTGATTTTCATGGAGGTGAAGCAGTTGAGGCTTGACAAATATCTTAAGGTTTCCCGTCTGATAAAGCGGCGCACAGTGGCAAACGAAGCTTGTGATGCGGGAAGAGTGACCGTAAACGGCAAGCCGGCGAGGGCGTCATACGAGGTAAAAGCAGGTGACATTATTGAGATCAGCTTAGGCGTCCACCCGATAAAAGCCGAAGTAGTGAGCATAAACGAATACGCCAAAAAAGACGAAGCAACTCTGATGTACAAGATAATAAACGAGTAAATTTTCCCTGCCTTTGGAGAAAAATGAGCCTTTCTTATTTTTTGTTGAGTATTCCGGGCGCAGGAGCCTGAGTTTCCGGCATATTCGGACCGGTCGGTGAATAATAATTTACTATCAAGATCGGGAGGCGGATATTATGGGTTCGGATGAAAAGGTCAGTACATTAAGAAAAAAACACGGCATTATCCTTGAGGACAGGAAAATTCTTACCCTTACCGGAGTTAAGGACGTTTCGGGCTTCGATGAACAAAAGGTCGTACTTATCACAGAGTTGGGGGAGCTTACAATAAAGGGCAGCGATCTGCGCATAAATGATTTCAGCAATGATTCCGGTGAGATAAGTCTGGAGGGGAATGTGGATTCCCTTATATACGCCGAGGCAAAGCAAACTCAGGGCGGCTTCTTCACAAAGATCTTTAAGTAGGTGATGTGACTTGCAGCTGACTCTTTATGAACAGACCGTTATTTTCCTGCGGTCGTTTGCACTCGGCGCTGTGCTTGCGGGGATCTATACCATTATCGCAGTGCTGCGCACTCTTTCACCGCCGGGTAAATGGCTGCTGTTCTTCACCGATATACTTTTTATGCTTATTGCGGCATTCCTTAACTTTATGTTCGCGCTTTCATGCACCAACGGCATGATAAGAGGATATTCGCTCGCAGCTCAGCTCATAGCCTTCTGCGCACTCTATCTGACAGTCGGCAGACTGATAAAAAAGAGTTCTTTTTTGATAAGGAATATTTTGCAAAAGACGTGGCAGCGTATCACTTTGCCCGTAAGATCAGTGTGCCGCAGAATATTCTCATCCGTATTAATAAAATGTAAAAAAGTGCTAAAAAAATTAAAAAAGAATAAAATATCACTTGAAAAATGAATTGCGAATGTTGTATAATAATATATGTAATTTCATGTCGAGCTTTGAAGAAGGAGGGAAAAACATGGCAAAAAAAAGCGGTAGATCAGGCAAGTCGAATAAGCCTGTAAAGACCAAAAAATCGGGCAGCAAGGTTTTCTGGATAATCTATGTGGCTATTGTAGCAGTTGTACTGTACATTGCCGTGTATGTTGTGGAGCAGCGTCAGAAGATACAGGTATCCAAAGAGCAGCTTTCCGCACTGAATAACTCTATCTCTCTTCAGAAGATAAAACTCAACGAATTGAAAAACGTTGCGGATGCGGCAGAAAAAAATGATTACGATTCCTTTGCGGATTATATCGAGAGGATCGCAAGAGAACAATTGGACTATGTAAAAAGCGGTGAGGTTGTTTATATTAACATTGCCGGAGATTGAGAGGAGAAAACTGTTAAGCTATGAGTCTTGAGGTAGGAATGATCGTAGAAGGTAAGGTTACCGGAATCACAAAGTTTGGTGCATTCGTGGAGCTTGAGCCGGGCAAGACCGGAATGGTTCACATTTCAGAGGTGGCTGCGACCTTTGTTAATGACATCAAAGAGCATCTTAAAGAAGGTCAGACTGTAAAGGTAAAAATTCTCAGCATAGGAGAGGACGGAAAGATCAGTCTTTCTATCAAGAAGGCTTTGCCGCAGCAGAGCAATAATCCTCACAGACCGTACAGAGGAGGTTCCTCGTCATCTCAGCAAAGACCGCACAGTCCCAACGGATACGAGTGGCAGCCGCCCAGACAGCCCGAATCTTCCAGCTTTGAGGATATGCTTTCAAAGTTCAAGCAGACAAGCGATGAGAAGATATCAAATCTGAAGAGGGCAAACGAGTCCAGAAGAGGCTCCTCCAGAAGAGGCGGCAGCTCACCGAAATAATATACAATCCAAAGAGTCGCTTTGCGGCTCTTTTTTTATGAAAAGAGGATAGCTATGATCGTAATAAACGCCTGTGTCCACACCTTTGAGAATGACCTTGAATATCCCGCCGGATATATAAAAATTCTCGGCGGCAAGATCAGCTACTGCGGCAGCATGGATGATCCTGCGCTTGATGAGCTGATGAAGAACGATGCTGATATAATTGATGCCGGCGGCGCAAACGTGTATCCCGGATTTATTGATGCTCACACTCATCTTGGTATGTTCGGAGATTCGCTTACCTTTGAGGGCGATGACGGAAACGAGGATACCGACCCTGTTACGCCCCAGCTGAGAGCGATAGATGCGATCGACCCGCAGGACGGATATTTTAAAGAGGCGCTGCGGGCAGGCATAACTACCGTGATCACAGGTCCGGGCAGCGCAAATCCTGTTGCCGGTCAGCTTGCCGCCATAAAAACCTACGGCAGGCGTATAGACAAGATGATACTCAAAGCCCCCGCAGGAATAAAGCTTGCTTTAGGAGAGAATCCGAAATCGACCTATAACGACAAGGATCAGACTCCTGTCACCCGCATGGCAACGGCGGCGCTTATTCGCGAAGCTCTTGCCAAGGGGAAAAAGTATTATAACGACAAGCTAAGGTACGAAAACGACAAGGAAAACTATGACGAGCCAGAGCCTGATCCCAAGAACGAGGCTCTGCTGCCGCTTTTTACACATGAGATACCCGCGCACTTCCATGTTCACCGGAGCGATGATATTTTCACTGCCATACGCATTGCCAACGAGTTCGGCATTGATTATATTCTTGTTCATGCAACGGACGCTTATCTTTTCTGTGACGAGCTGGAGGGCGAGCGCTTTTCGGGTATTCTTTCGGGACCGATACTTACCGACAGGAGCAAGCCGGAGTTAAAAAATCAAAGTCCGAAGGCGCCGGGTATAATTTCACGCAGCGGGATAATGACAGCCATAATTACGGATCATCCGGAAACGCCGATACAGTATCTTACGGTATGCGCAGCCATAGCCGTCAGGAACGGCATGGAGCACGATGAAGCATTGAAGGCCATGACGATATATCCTGCGAAGATATGCGGCATTGACGGGCGTGCAGGTTCGATAAAAGCCGGCAAGGACGCCGATCTTGTTTTCTATAAGGGCGACCCGCTCGACTATATGCAGACTCCTGAAATGGTTATAGCCGGAGGAAAAATACAGGATCTGTAACACGAAAATTGATTCTGCGCTGCAGGTTATGCGGGGAAGACCATTTTCCAAAACCGCTGAAATTTGATAAGGGTGTAAGAGGGCGCCAGCCCTCTAATAATTCCCCCTCTTCCTTTGGAAGAGGGGCAGGGGTGATGGTAACGCCCTTTGGGCGTTTTGAGGATAATACTTCTTTATCGGCGTCAGTGAAAGATTATCTGTTCAATGCACTTGCAAGTGATTTCAGACGTATCCCCGCCCAAAATCGCTTTTGTGATAATGTATAAATTTATGTAAGAATATTTTTAATATATTTTTGCAAAAACGATTGAAAATTTTGTTAATTGTGTTATAATATAGTTGAACCTGATACAGATTACAGTGAGAATCTGTTTGAGGGGACGAAAAAACCTTAAGGAGGTTCGGCTTATGAAATACAACATTATAGGAAGAAAGGTAAATCTCAGGGATAACTTTAAGGAGCGCGTTTATAAAAAGCTCGGCAAGTTTGAGAAGATCTACTCTGAAGATGCTGAGGCTACCGTGACCGTTACTCTGGAAAAAAACAGACAGACAGTTGAAGTAACTATTCGTGACGGCTCAATGGTCTACCGCGCAGAAAGTACGGCTCTTGAAATGAATGATGCACTGGATTCAGTTGTCGATATTCTTGGCGGACAGATAAGAAAGAACAAGACTAAGCTCAGCAAGAAAATGAAGGCTGAGTCTCTTGAACAGTATTTTATGGAATATAACGAGTCTGCTGATGATGCTATGAATGAGGATGAGTATAACGTAGTTCGTACTAAGACTGTCAACCTCAAGCCACTCAGCGTAGAGGAAGCTATCCTGCAGATGAATATGATAGGCCATGAGTTCTTTATGTTCCTCAACAGCAATACCAATGCCATCAACGTTGTCTATAAGCGTAAGAACAATACTTACGGACTTCTTGAGGCTGTTGAATAAGGTACTGCTCATTCATGAGGTCTTTGCGGCATAAATAATTACAGACACGGTATACTGTCCGGCGTACCGTGTCTGTTTTTGTATAAGAACATTGTGAGATTAGTTTACTATAACTGACGCCTGCTAAAGCTTTCCGTTGGATCGAGCATATTCTATCTCATATTTGTAGCCGGTGTGATCCCAGCTTTCTATGTGGAAAACGTTGTCGTGTATGGAAAGACTGTATTTCCCCGGCATGATAAAGCATTCAAAAACACCGTGTATCTTCTTGGCTGACGGGGTGAATAATCTGCCGTTTGTGCCTTGTACCATGCCTATGCCCTTGAAGATCAGGCTCACGTCCTCGGCGGTAAAATCCTTTACGCCGTAATAATCGAGGACCTCAATAATGCTGCGGATAAGACTGAAGCTGTGCAGACCTCTGTTGTCTATCATAACGTCCGGCGAGGTGTAAAAGTAGATTATCTCATCCATGTTTACTCTTTCGGTAATGCCGCTCATTATAACAGCTCCTCCAGCGCGCTTTTTACAATATCCTTGTCGCCTATGACAGCCGCAAGCACGACGGAATAAAGTCTTTCCGGATTCTTGTGGAAGTTCCTCTTTACGGCGTTGGCTTCTCTTATATCGGGTACGAAAAGGGTCAGCGACATCAGGTCGCGCAGACCGTCCGTGATACGAAGGTTGATATTGTAGCCGCCGCCGTCAGCGCGGGTTATTGTTACGGGATTTTCATGCTCTATCTTTCTTTTAAGCAGCAGACTCGCTGTGGCGTTGGCCGCGCGGTGCCTTATCATAAGCGAAAGGGAAGAATTGAGCTGTGAAGCGATAAGCTTGCCGTTAGAGGTAATTGTCAGCTCACGTTTGTTATCCTTCGGATATTCGATATTTTTGTTTTTTATCAGCTCAGAAATGGCGCTGGTCGTTTCAAAATAATTTGCAAAGCCGTTTTCCTGTATCAGCTCGATAAGATCATCTTTTGGAAACGGCTTTCCCACATAATCGAGAATGTAGCAGATAAGTATCCCGATATCTGAACGGTTTCTGAGACCTCCGGGCGCAATGCCCTCGGTAAATGCGTCGTAGTCCATAGCGTCAGCCTCCCGGTCAATGATATTTCTTAGTTGATTATAACATACATTTTTGAAAAACAAAAGTATTCTTCAACAAAAATATTGCATTTACAAATGTTTTATATTACAATTATACTATAAAAATAAAACCGGAAACACCTCCGAGTTTTTCCGCACAGGAGTTGTATTATTATGTACAAGAATTATATTTTCGATCTTTACGGTACGCTTGTGGATATAAGAACAAACGAGTATAAGCGCAGCCTTTGGTCCAACATGGCGAAGATCTATTCCATGAACGGCGCATACTACAAGCCCTCCGAGCTGAACAAGGCTTTCAGCAAATATCTTGACGATCAGGTAAAGGCTATTCCCAAGGATAAGTACACCACCACTCCGGAACCGCAGATCGAGTATGTTTTCCAGCGTCTTTTTACCGAGAAGGGCGTACCCTGCACACTTGAGGCTGCCTGCGCTGTCGGCAGAACATTCAGGGCGCTTTCGCTTCAGCATATCAGGCTTTACAAGGGTGTAAAGGAGCTTTTTCAGGAGATACGCAGTCATGGCGGAAAGCCGTATCTGCTTTCAAATGCCCAGAGGATATTCACAGAGCCTGAAATAAGAATGATGGGAATTTACGATGAGTTCGAGGATGTTCTCATTTCTTCCGATGAGGGCTGCGCAAAGCCGGATATCATGTTCTACAAAAAAATACTTGAAAAGCACGGTCTTGACCCGAAGGAATCCATTATGATAGGCAACGATTACAGAACTGACATAAGGGGTTCATACGAAGCCGGATTAGATTCATTGTATATTCACACGGCGATCTCACCTGAGATAAAGGGCGAACTGCTTGCAAAATACATAATAATGAGCGGTGACGTTTTTGAAGTGATAGAAACACTTTTCCCGGACTATAAGCGCCCCAACAAAAAATAAAATCAAAAAAATACAAGTTTTTTGGAAAGGGATCCGGGGGATAAGCTTTTGTTTCTGACAAAGGGTTTCACGGTATAATACGCCGGATCATACGCTGCTTTCAAAGAGGGGACGCCCTGCGCAATAGGGCGTCCCCTGCTGTTAGTCTTAGATAACGATATTAAGCGGATATTTACCGGTTCGTCTATAAATAGGTTACTATCGTGCTATAAACACCTAAATAAAGCATAATAATACTAACTGTTTTGTATGAATATATGATAGAATATACTTTAATATGATTGATGTTGGTGCAAAACGGACAAGGCACCGGGAAGGAATGTTGACTGTGAGGATAATAGTAGTCGGCTGCGGAAAGATAGGCGAGAATATACTTGCGGATCTTGCAAACGAGGATCATAATGTTATCGCAATAGACAATGACCCTGTTGTGATAGGGAATATAGGCAATATTTACGATGTTATGACTGTATGCGGAAGCGGAACTGACAGGAGTGTGCTGAAAGAAGCAAGAGTAGAGTCGGCGGAGCTTTTTATTGCCTGCACATCGTCTGATGAGGTGAATATGCTCAGCTGCTTTATAGCCCGCAGAATGGGCGCAAAGCATACTGTCGCCCGTATACGCAACCCTGAGTATAATCTTGATAACCTTGGTTTTCTTAAAGAGCAGCTTGATCTCTCACGAGCGATAAATCCCGACAGGCTGGCTGCAAAAGAAATGTACAATGTTCTGAAGCTGCCGTGGGCTGTAAAGATACAGACCTTTTCGGTGAGAAATTTTGAGATCATTGAGATCAATCTCAGGGAAGATTCACCCTTTACCGGAGTGAAGCTTATGGATCTGAGAAACAAATACAAGGCTAAATTCCTTATCTGCGTAGTTGGCAGAGGGGATAAGGTCTATATTCCGGACGGTAATTTTGTACTGCGTCCGGGCGACAGGGTGGGTCTTACCGCCGAGCCTGCCGAGATACAGAAGCTTATGAAGGCTGCCGGCATAGAGAAAAAGTATACGAAGAATGTAATGATACTTGGCGGCGGACGCATTGCCTTTTATCTTGCAAAAATGCTTTCCGATTCAGGAGTTAACGTGAAAATAATCGAGATCGACGAGGAAAAGTGCAACAAGCTTTCTCAGCAGCTCCCGAAGGTCGTAGTAATAAACGGCAACGGCGCCCAGCAGGAGCTTCTCTTTGAAGAGGGACTTGCTTCGGCGGATGCTTTTGTATCTCTTACCGGTATGGACGAGGAAAACATTCTCATATCCATTTTTGCATCAACACATAATGTTCCGACGGTCATCACCAAGGTAAACCAGAGTACAATGGTCAACATGGCGTCAAGACTGGGGCTTGACCGTGTTATCTCTCCGAAGGAGCTTATGTCGGATGTGCTTGTGCAGTACGCAAGGGCGCTTGACAATACCAGAGGCAGCAATGTAGAAACTTTATACAACATTATGGATGACAAGGCGGTCGTTCTTGAATTCAACGTAAGCGCCGAGTTTCACGGGACAGGCATACCGCTCAAGGATCTGAGGCTTAAGCCGGGTATCCTTATCGCAGGTATCATACGCAGCCGTATGGCGATCATCCCTACCGGCAGCGACTGCATACAGGTAAATGACAAGGTTATAATCCTTACCGAAAACAGGCGTCTTAACGACCTGAGTGACATCCTTAAATAAGTAGAGGTACCTGAAAATGAACCGCAGAATGATTTTTTATATGATCGGCAAGATCATCACGCTTGAGGCTGTATTGCTTATGCTCCCGCTTCTGGTGTCACTGTGCTACCAGGAGATGAACTGTGTGAGCGCATTTTCCATCACGATAATTATTTCAACGGCTGTAGGCATTGCCATGAGCCTGATCTTCAAGCCGTCAAACAAGGTCATATATGCCCGTGAAGGCTTTGTTATAGTAACGTTTGCATGGATATTCCTGTCCTTGCTGGGCTGCCTGCCGTTTATTCTCAGCGGCGAGATACCCGATTTCTTTGACGCATTTTTTGAAACGGTCAGCGGTCTTACTACTACCGGCGCATCTATCCTTCGGGACGTTGAAGCGCTCAGTCACGGTACGCTGTTCTGGAGAAGCTTTACACACTGGTTGGGCGGCATGGGAGTGCTTGTGCTTATCATGGCGATACTTCCATCGGACAACGGCAGAGCTATCCGCATCATGCGAGCCGAAATGGCGGGTCCTGTGGTAGGAAAAATAGTTCCCAAGATCAAGGACACCGCAAAGATACTCTATATTATCTATTTTGTACTCACGTTTGCGGAATTTGTGCTGCTCCTTATAGGACAAATGCCTGTTTTCGACAGCGCCGTTCATGCCTTCGGTACGGCGGGTACAGGCGGCTTCGGAATAAAGGCGGATTCAATAGGCGGATACAGTCCGTACCTTCAGTGGGTCATCACCATTTTCATGGTGATATTCGGAGTAAACTTCAATTTGTTTTATCTTCTTATCCTCCGCAAGTTCAAGCCTGTGTTTACCAACAGGGAGCTGTGGTTCTATCTTGGCATAATGCTGGCTGCTGCGGGAATCATCACATACAGCATCTATCCCATCTACAACAGCTTTTCCGATTCCGTCAGACATTCCTGTTTTCAGGTGGCGTCGATCGTTTCCACTACCGGCTATTCTACCGCAGACTTCAATCTCTGGCCTGATCTGGCAAAGGGAGTTATTTTCATTCTTATGTTTTTGGGCGGCTGCGCAGGCTCTACTGCCGGCGGACTCAAAATATCAAGAGTCATCATCATGCTGAAGGCGATAATCCGTGATATACGCCATATGCTGCATCCCCGTTCGGTAGAAACAGTAAAGTTTGAGGGCAAGCCGCTGGAGCCTGCGATCATGAACAGTGTTACCACATACTTTGCTCTTTACATCGTGCTTATGGCGTGTACGTTTATTGTGCTGTGTTTCGAGCCTTCGTTTGATCTGCAGTCAAATCTCACGGCGTCTATATCATGCTGCAACAATGTCGGACCCGGCTTCGGCTTAGTCGGACCAATGGCAGGATACGGCGGATACTCAGGCTTTTCAAAGCTGGTGCTGACGTTTGCGATGCTGTTTGGCAGACTTGAGATATACCCGATACTTCTTTCGCTTTATCCGAGAACATGGAGGAAGAAGTGATCGAATCGTAATAGTCCGATAATAAATCTAAGAGCAAAGGAAATTAAAATATGAGTAAGCTTACGGATATAAACTACATAAAAGGCGTCCTTTCAAGACACGGCTTTACCTTTTCAAAGGCTCTGGGACAGAATTTTCTTGTCAATCCGACGGTATGTCCGAAGATGGCGGAGATGTGCGGCGCCGATGAAAAAACCGGCGTTATTGAGATCGGTCCGGGTGCGGGTGTTCTGACAAACGAGCTTGCTCAGCGCTCATATAAGGTCGTGGCGGTGGAGCTTGATAAGCGTCTGCTGCCCGTTCTTGCCGAAACACTCAGCGAACACCGGAATGTCACCGTAATTAATGACGATGCGCTAAAGCTTGATTTTCATAAGCTTATCCGGGAGGAATTTCCGGAGGGTGATCCTGTGATATGCGCAAATCTGCCGTATTATATCACTTCGCCGATTCTGATGCGCCTGCTTGAGGAGCGTCTGCCGGTCAGGGCGATAACCGTTATGGTGCAGAAGGAAGCAGCCGACAGGATATGCGCTGCGCCGGGTACCCGAGCTTCGGGAGCCATAAGCGCAGCTGTTCATTACTACTGTGAGCCGGAAATGCTTTTCAGGGTATCGCCGGGGAGCTTTATTCCTGCGCCCAAGGTCGAATCGGCTGTGATAAGGTTAAACATATTAAAAGAGCCGCCCGTAAGGACGGCTGACGAAAAGCTGTTTTTCAAGGTAGTGCGGGCGTCGTTCCTGCAGAGAAGAAAGACGCTTTCAAATTCGTTGAGCGCAGGACTTTCAAAGCCCAAGGCTGAAATAAATGAAGCCCTTGCAAAAGCAGGCATACCCGCCAATGCAAGAGCCGAGGAAATGACGATGCAGCAGTTTGCAGATATTACTGCTGCGCTTTACTGCGAGCCTTAAGACGGATGAGCGGCTTGTCTCTGTCAAAGAGCATACCCTCTATCTTGTAGGCTGTGACCGCAAATACGATGCCGAAAATCGTGCCGAACAGCACATCTGTGGGGAAGTGCATATACAGGTACATTCTCGAAAAGCCCATGAGTATTGCAAAGATATAACCGGCAATTCCCAGCCACCTGTTATAGATCATCAGAATTGTGGCTGCGCCAAAAGCGTAAAGCGTATGTCCGGAAGGAAATGACGAGTCAAACGGAGCGCTTGTGAGCAGCTCTACCGTCTTGTCAAGAACACACGGACGAAGCCGATGAACGATGGATTTTATTATCAGATTACCGGCGATAAGATTGAAAATAAGATCAAACGTCAGACTGCGTCCGATTTTTCTTGTCTTTTTGAAGCAAAGGAAGCCGACGGCGATTATGATCCAGATGAGTGAAAGCTTGCCGAAAAATGATATGACAGGCATAAGCTTGTCAAGAAAATCTGTGCGCAGTTCGTCCTGAATATAGTTGAGCAAAGTAAATTCCCAGTCCATAAAAGCACCTCCGTTTTTTATCTACATCATTATAACACATAATGCGGAAAAATGGAAATCTTTTTTTACAGAATAATATAATTGAAAGGCAGTGATACCCGATGAAAGAAAACATTTGCAGTATCCCGATCAATGATGTTTTTATGCCCAAAGACGGATGTCCCATGTGCAGAATGAGAGATATGCTTGAGGAGCGCAAGGCCGACTATGTTACAGGCTCAGCCATGATGGAGCCGATGGTCAGGGTAAAGACAAACGAGCAGGGCTTTTGCTACCGCCATTTTTCAATGATGGTAAAGCAGGGCAAGAGGCTCTCGAATGCGCTTATTCTTGAAAGTCACTTACAGCAGATATCCGAAACTCTGGTCCCTCCTTCACCGGGCGGCAAGCCGGACAAAAAACGTATGGCGGCGCTTGAAACAATGCTCAGGGACTGCTTTATCTGCCGTGACATAAAGGAGAACATGGAAAACATGGTGCGCATCGTTCATGCCATGTGGATAAGCGAGCCGGAGTTCCGCCAGCTTTACTCGGAGCAGAAATTCATTTGTCTTGAGCATTTCTATCTGCTGATGAACGTAGACCAGAAGGGTCTTGGCAAGAGTCTGCAGGCGTTCTATGAGGAAACCTCAAGGCTTACGGGCGGTTATCTTGTGGAGCTGAAAAATGACATTACCCATTTCTGCAAAATGTTTGATTACCGCAGCGCGGGGCTTTCGTGGGGCAACTCCAAAGACAGCATTGAGCGTTCTATTGAATTTCTCACCGGCGACAAGATAGCGGCCGATGATATTCCCGGCTTCTGTGATGATGAAGGTGAAGATGGCTCCGAGCCGTTTGAAATATAACCTTCCGTTTTATTTTTTCGCAGCTTAGCTGCGGAAAGTCAGCTCATTCAAAAACCCTGATCAACTTACATTTTTTTGTAGATTTTTCATCTGATGTGTGCTATAATGATACAGCATAATATTATTTCGGGGGCGACTTTATGAATATTTCTTTATTGGGCTGCGGCAGATGGGGATCATTTATCGGCTGGTACCTTGATAAGATTGGTCATAATGTTAATATATGGGGACTTAGTGATGCGCCGCAGTTCATTGAGCTGCGCGACACACGCAAAAACAATATGCTCACCTTCAGGGAAAGCATAAATATAACAGATGATCTGAAATATGCCGTCACAAATGCAGATGTGCTTATTATTTCTATAAGTGCGCAGGCGCTGCGTTCTTTTGCGCCCTGCCTGAACGAGTTTGACATAAGCCGGAAGAAGATCGTTCTCTGCATGAAGGGAATAGAGGTAAACACCGGCAAAAGGCTCACCGAGATCGTTGAAGAGTTTGTTCCCGAGCAGACGGAGGTTGCTGTCTGGGTGGGTCCGGGTCACCCGCAGGATTTCAGCAGAGGGATACCCAACTGCATGGTCATCGATTCCCGCCATGATGATCTGAAGCATTTTCTCATACGCGAATTTTCCAGTGAGCTTATCCGCTTTTATGTGGGCAATGACCTTATCGGCACAGAGATCGGAGCGGCTGCCAAAAATACCATAGGTATCGCCGCCGGAATGCTTGACGGACTGAATCTTTCTTCGCTTAAAGGAGCGCTGATGTCCAGAGGTACCCGTGAGATATCGAGGCTGATAAAGGCAATGGGCGGCAACGAGCTTTCCGCATACGGTCTTTGTCATCTGGGCGACTATGAAGCTACATTGTTTTCTCCGTACAGTCATAACCGCCGTTTTGGAGAGATGCTGGTGAAGAACGAGAAGTTCGGACTGCTTGCTGAGGGTGTTGACACTACGCGGGCTCTTGTTGTTCTTGGAGAAAGATACAATGTTGATCTTCCGATATGCGCCACTGTAAGAAGTGTAATTGACGGCGAGATAACTGCCGAGCGCGGTTTGTCCGACCTGTTCCTGCGCAGCATCAAGACCGAATTTTAAGAGAAACCGACAATAATTGAAAAACAAAAAGTCGTTTCAAGACCAAGAAACGGCTTTTTTTATTTTTTTCTTGACCTGAATAGTAAAATATGATAAAATTTTTAATTATATTGCATTATTTTTTATAAAAAGATGTGTGAATTATAGGTCATGTGAACGTGACGATATGGAGGAAAAGAAAAATGTGGGAGCAGCTGCTTTCGGGGATCGAAAATGTCAATAATACGCTAAACAATATCGTGTGGGGATGGCCGGTCATCATACTTATTCTTGGTACGGGAATACTCCTCACTGTCAGGACGAAATTCCTGCAGGTACGCAAATTCGGCACCTCGCTGGGCAGTACCATAGTGCCGGCTTTCAAAAGTCTGGCAAAGAAAAATAAATCAAAGGATCAGAAACTCAGGGGAGTTTCACCGTTCGAGGCTTTTTCAACAGCAATATCCGGTACTGTCGGTACCGGCAATATCGTGGGCGTTGTTTCGGCGATCCTCACGGGCGGGCCCGGAGCGGTGTTCTGGATGTGGATATCGGCATTTTTCGGCATGGTAACAAACTATTCTGAAAACGTTCTCGGTCTTTACTTCCGCAAGAAGGATAAGCATGGAAATATTTCGGGCGGCTCGTTCTACTATATCGCTTACGGTCTTAAATGGAAATGGATGGGCTTTTGCGCGGCTGTTTTCTGTATTTTTGCGGCTATCGGCATGAGCGGCGTTCAGACAAACAAGATCTCCGGAGCCGTGAGCGGCTCTGTTGAAAGGTGGACTTTCGTTGAAAACGGAGATATAGTAAAGCTTATTGTCGGCATCGTTGTGGCTGTTGTTACTGCGATAATCATAATCGGCGGCATACAGCGTATCGGCAAGGTCACATCGCTGCTGGTGCCCTTCATGTCGCTGCTGTTTATAATCATGTCCATTATTGCGATATCAATGCACATCGGAAATGTGCCCACGGCTTTTGCGCTTATTTTTGAAAAAGCTTTTAATTTTCAGGCAGCCGGCGGCGGAATTATGGGATATACCTTTGCGCAGGTCATAAAAAAGGGCATGGCAAGAGGCGTTTTCTCAAATGAAGCAGGTCTTGGCTCGTCAGTTATAGCACATTCCGCATCCGAAACAAGAGAGCCTGTCAAGCAGGGACTGTGGGGAATTTTTGAAGTCTTTTTCGATACATTTATTATTTGTACGCTTACATCGCTGACATTTCTTACGACCTTTGACCCGAACACCCTTTCGCCTGAAGCCAACGATTCAGCCATGTCAATGGAAATGTTCTCATCGAACTTTGGCGATTTCGGTGTGGGAGTGTATACTGTCATACTGCCGCTTTTTGCGTTCACCACTATAATCGCATGGTCATATTACGGAGAAAAGGCGGTAGAATTCTGCTTTGGAGCGCTTTCCGAGAAGAAGCGGAAGTACATTGTCACCGGCTTCAAGGTAATATATATCATTCTCATTGCGGTTTCCTCAACGATACACAGCGAGCTGATATGGGCTATTGACGACACGTTCAACGGACTTATGGCAGTACCTAACCTGATATGTCTTGTTGCGCTGAGCGGGCTTGTAGCGAAGATAACAAAGAACTATTTTGACCGGCAAAAGGGGATAAAGGTTGAACCTATGCTTTCGGCGTATCCTGAAACGAATGAAGAATTCAAATCGGACATTCAGGCAGAGGCGGAGTCCTCAAAGCTTTGATAAGTAAATAAAATCTAACAGCGGCTTTAATTAAGGTCTGCTGCCAAACTATCATAGTCTGGCGGCAGACCTGTTTTTATTGAATAAATTTAGGGAATATTCCACATGGATTCCTAATTCATTCCCGATAGCTTCCATAAATACGAATTATAATACAGACATAACAAAGAACAACACACACCGCAAGCCAAAGGCAAGCGGCAGAGATAATAAGGAGGTCATCACTATGTTAAAAAGAACAACCGCTATCATAATTACAGCATTATTGGTATGCTCATTGGCAGCATGCTCAACGAACTCAAACAGCAGAGATACATCGCCTGCTTCGTCAGCACAGTCCACAACAAGCAGCAGTACACTCAGCGCAGATGACATCTTCGGCAGCGCTGATGAAAGTACCGCACAAAACAGCACCTCACAGAGCAGTACCTCACAAAACAGCACCGGGCAGAATAACGCTTCCCAGGATACACAGAAAAATGTCGGCAGCTCAGCAGCAAATTCCGGCAGCGCTTCCTCAGCAGATACTTCAAACGGATTCAAGAAACCTGAAACGGATCGTGAACAGCTCCAGTCGAACAATTCGGATCAGACGGATAACCGGAACGGGTCAGGCGGTCAGGGTACATCAAATAACTTTACACCGCCGGCTGATGTTCAGAGCAATACCGAAGATCCAGGCAGCGCAGGCAGCAGCGAAAGCACGTCAGGCACAACGATTTCCGCAGAGAGCATGGTGGATATATCCGATCTTTTCAGTAACCGTGATCTTGCGCAGACAGCCGATACAAGCGATTCCACAAGCATAACCGCAGAGAACGGCAAGACCGTTACCATCACCGAAGCCGGTGTTTATGTGGTCAGCGGCAGCGCTTCAAACTTTACCATTAAGGTCGAAGCGGATAAAGAGAGCAAGGTGCAGATCGTTCTTGACGGCGTGAGCGTAACAAATGATGATTTTCCGGTAATTTACGTTGTATCCGCAGACAAGGTCTTTGTTACGACAACAAGCAGCACAAACACGCTTTCTGTAACAGGCGCTTTCACATCTGACGGCGACACAAATACAGATGCTGTTATTTTCTCAAAGGATGATCTTGTGCTCAACGGCACAGGCACTCTGGTGATAAACTCATCCGCAGGCAACGGCATATCGGGCAAGGATGATATCAAGATCACCGGCGGTACCTACAAGATCACATCGGCAAAGGACAGCATTGAAGCAAACGACTCCATTTCAGTATATGACGGCACCTTCGAGATCATCAGCTCAAAGGACGCTTTCCACAGTGAAAATGATGATGACGACACATCAGGCTGGATATACATTCAGAACGGTACTTTCACTATCAAAGCAGCCAGCGATTCCATTCAGGCAGCTGCATTTGTACAGATAGATGGCGGCACATTCGACATGACCTCATCTGAAGGCATTGAAGCGACATACGTTCTTATAAACGGCGGCAATATAAGCATCACGGCTTCTGACGACGGCATAAACGCTTCCAGCAAGAGCAAAAGCTTCGGTACACCTACGATAATCTTCAACGGCGGCAGCACCACAATAGTTATGGGTCAGGGCGACACCGATGCGGTCGATGCAAACGGAAACATCATCGTTAACGGCGGCACGATCAACATTACGGCTCAGGTTTCCTCTTTCGATTATGACGGCACAGCCCAGTACAACGGCGGCACAATTATCATCAACGGCAGCCAGGTAGACTCTATCCCGCAGTCCATGATGGGCGGCGGCAGAGGCGGCATGGGCGGTATGGGCGGCATGAGAGGCGGCTGGTAATTACGCACAGGCATAAATAAAAACGTCCGCAGTCAAAGTTCTGCGGACAGCATACAAAAAGAAGGGAGTGGGATCCGATGTTTTAGTAAGGACATTACCACATAAAAACAAAGAAAGGATATGGTCAACATGAAGCATTTCAAGCGTATTGTTATCATCGGAGCGCTTGCGGCAATGATGATAACAGGAGGCGCTGTTTCAGCGGCGGCGTCCGATGCAGCTGCCGGACAGTCTTCAGACAGCAGCGCAAGCGTTCAGGCGGATAACGGCGCAGAAGACACCCAAAAGCCCGCCCGTGTAAGAAAGCATAAGACTGACGCATCATCAACAGACGGTGCTGAAAGCGGTTCAGACACCCAGAAGCCCGCCCGTGTGAGAAAGCATAAAAAAGCTGCAAAGGAAACAGGAACTGCAGAACAGGCTCCCGCAGCAGACAGCGCATCACTCTGATAATTATTTCAAAAACAATCATCTGATAACCTTAACCAAACACCTGACTAAAACAAGATACTCCAAAAGACCGGCGCAGCGAGGATCATCCTGCTGTGCCGGTCTTTTTGTGCGCTATTGAAAAATGTCATCAGTTCAAGCTCTTTCACCGCCTTGCGGCGGTGAGGGCGGCTTTTTGGGGATTTGCTGCAAGGGGACGCCCTCTTGCGCAGGGCGTCCCCTCTCAAAAAACAGTCCACCGGACTGTTTTTTTATTCACCCCTTGCGGAGCGCTTGAAGCATAAGGATTTCGCTGCCTGCGGGCAGCGAGTCAGTGGGACTTTTAGAAAAAAGTCCCCCCGACACCCCCGAAAACCGTGTTTATTCCTTTG
>CADBPE010000176.1 GCA_902796475.1 uncultured Ruminococcus sp. | reverse complement strand
GTCCGGTGGACTGTTTTTTGAGAGGGGACGCCCTGCGCAAGAGGGCGTCCCCTACTAACGGTTAGTTTAAAAGCCACCAGCCGCCGATGTAAGAGAAACATACTTTACTTTATCGGATGATTATAGTATAATTAGTATACGGCTTTGCGCCGCTAACAATTCAGGAGGTCGATCTTATGAACGCAGTAATTACAGTTTTGGGTAAAGATACAGTGGGTATTCTTGCAAAGGTCAGCAGCGAATGCGCTGATGTGCATGTTAATATCATCGAGGTAACTCAGTCGGTGCTTCAGGGTCTTTTCGCTATGATAATGTTCGTAGATATTTCCAACTGCACCGTACCTTTCTCTCAGCTTGTCGATTCGCTCACCGATACCGGCGAGAAAATGGGCGTGAAGATACACGTTATGCACGAGGATATCTTTAACGCCATGCACAAGATCTGATGCAGCTTCACTCCAATAAATCTCAGCCGGCAGCCGGCCGGTCAGAAGGACGGTAGATTTACATGATAAATTCACATGACATTCTCGAAACAATAAGCATGATAGACAATGAAAATCTGGACGTGAGAACCATAACAATGGGTATCTCTCTTCTGGACTGCATTGACGACGATATCGAAAAAGCCTGCGCCAAGCTCTACGACAAAATATGCCGCTATGCAGGCAATCTCGTCAAAACCGGCGAGGACATAAGCAAGGAATACGGTATCCCGATCATACACAAAAGAATAGCGGTAACTCCAATCGCAATGCTTGCCGCAGCCTGCCCCTCAAACAGTCCGGTAAGATTCGCAAAGGCTCTCGATAAGGCGGCGGATGCGATCGGCGTGAACTTTGTGGGCGGTTATTCCGCACTTGTTCACAAGGGCTTTGCTCCGGGCGACTATGCTCTTATCGACAGTATACCGGAAGCCCTTGCGTGTACCGAAAAGGTCTGTTCATCAGTAAACATCGGCAGCACAAAGGCAGGCATCAACATGGACGCCGTTGCAAAAATGGGCAGTGTGATCCGCAGAAGCGCCGAGCTGACAGCCGACAAAGACTGCATAGGCGCTGCAAAGCTTGTTGTGTTCTGCAATGCGCCAGAGGATAATCCGTTTATGGCAGGCGCTTTTCACGGAGCCGGTGAGCCTGACTGCGTTATCAATGTAGGCGTTTCGGGTCCCGGCGTTGTCAGAGCCGCTCTTGCCAAGGCAGGCGACTGCAATATCACCGAGGTCGCCGATATAGTTAAGAAAACAGCCTTCAAAATAACCCGTACCGGTCAGCTTGTGGCTAAGGAAGCCTCAAAGCGTCTGAGCGTACCCTTTGGCATTGTTGACCTTTCTCTTGCTCCCACACCCGCTATCGGAGATTCTGTGGCGTATATCCTTGAAGAGATGGGTCTGGAGCAGTGCGGCGCACACGGCACAACGGCTTGTCTTGCGCTGCTGAACGACGCTGTAAAGAAGGGCGGAGTTATGGCTTCCTCCCATGTCGGCGGACTGTCGGGCGCATTTATTCCCGTTACAGAGGACGCAGGCATGATAGAAGCCGCAAGAAGCAAGGCGCTCAGTCTGACAAAGTTAGAGGCAATGACCGCCGTATGCTCTGTCGGTCTTGACATGATAGCGATCCCGGGCGATACCTCAGCAGAGATCATCTCAGGCATTATCGCAGACGAAGCCGCCATAGGCATGGTAAACTCAAAGACGACCGCTGTGCGTCTTATTCCGGCTATCGGCAAAAAGGCGGGCGAAGAACTGAACTTCGGCGGCCTGCTGGGCAACGGTCCGATCATGGACGTCAACCGCAAATCTCCCGCAAAATTCGTATCAAGGGGCGGAAGGATACCCGCGCCAATGCAGAGCCTGAAAAACTGATCTGCGTTTTCCGATATAAAACCGTCTGTCAAAGTGCGCAGACGGTTTTTTGTATGCAAAATTTTAAGCTTAAATGCAGCATAAGCTCATAAGCACTTTCTTATAAAGAAAAATAATTGAAAAAATTATTTACTTTATATTGAAAATATGTTACAATAAAATTGTCGAAAAACAAAACAGAACACCGATCACTTGCTGAGTTCATATCACGCTGCGATAGATTCTATTTGGGGCGCTGAAAATGTGCCGGCAGTTCAGATAGTGAATTTCAGGATCGATCCATGTGTTCCTTAACAATTCAAGGAGGTCGATACCCATGAGAAACCGTAAGCTTTCATGTATTATTCTGTCCGCATTTCTGGCAGGCTGTCTGACGCTTTCCATGTCAGGCTGCGGAGGATCCTCCGACACGGCTTCCGGAAACAGCACTGCGAGCGGTGATAATTCCGATACTTCTTCGGAATCATCTGTTATCTCAGAAAAATCTGAGGAAAGCGAAGAATCATCAGAAAAGTCCGAAGAAAGCAAGAAGCAGTCTTCTAAGGAAGAAAGCTCGGAAGTATCCGTTTCCAGAACGCTCGACCCTGACAAAGACGTTACGATCACTACTCTTTACTCAACGCAGGTGCCGTATGACAGCAAATACTTCTCCGATAGCTTTAAGGACGATACTGTGACGGTCACGACATATATCATTCAGACAGATTATATGGATGACTTCTCAATGTGCAATATAGTTCGCAAGGA
Source organism: uncultured Ruminococcus sp. (assembly GCA_902796475.1). Classification (GTDB taxonomy): domain Bacteria; phylum Bacillota; class Clostridia; order Oscillospirales; family Acutalibacteraceae; genus UBA1213. The sequence continues at coordinate 2,833 of CADBPE010000176.1, read as the reverse complement.
CGGACAGAAAGATTACGATATGGATACAGGCCGCAGGCTTACCTTTAAGCAAATGTATCAGGTCACAAAAAATAAATCAAACTCTCACGCAGCATACTACGGCACCATTGTGACCGGAGGAAATGCGGTGCCTTCAGATTACTGTTTTACCTGTAAATTAGACGATAACGAGTATTCCATTCCTTTGAGTGATGAGATAAAAGACTTTCCCGCCGAATTACTTACGACCAAAGATGCCAGACCAGGAAATATTGTTGATCTGGACGGTGAACCGTATTTCCTGTGCGGTTATACTGACGGCACAGCAAGCGGCGGCAGTCTGAAAGGCGAAAGCCACCACACTGACTACACCAATAAGCCTTATGTTATCCGCAGGATACACGCAGACGCCACCTCCAGAGTAGACATCAGCAAATTCAGCTATGAACCCGATGAATATGTCAAAGGCACATATGATACCTCAAAGATAAGCGTAACGATCCATGATGTACCTGACAAAAATAATTACGATAAAGAAACCGTTCAGGTCGATTTTATGTACGAATATGACAATGATCAATACACAAAAGATGAACTTGACGATCTCGAAAAAACAAAAGAAAAAATGGCAGAATACGGTTACATCGTCTACAACGGCCAAAACGGAAAAGTAAGGATCGAGATCTGATCATTCAGGATACAGCATCGGTCTGTACTGCCTTAAACCACTGCTCCCCCTCTTCACAAAGGAAGAGGGGGAGTTATTTATGCGCTTCAGCAAGCGCAGCACATAAAAAAGACACGCTACTAAAAATAGCGTGTCTTTTGATCGACATGATCGAAGCAAAGTCCGTTTGTTGTCTTTACAGGAATAAGCGAACTGTCTGTATTGTTGACCTTAAAGCAAATTAGGAAGCTGTCGTTAGATCAAACAGCTCTTGTAACCTTACCTGAACGAAGGCAACGGGTGCAGACATTAACGCGTTTCGGACTGCCGTTTACTATTGCCTTAACCTTAACGACGTTTGGCTTCCATGTTCTGTTTGAGCGTCTGTGTGAGTGAGATACCTTGATGCCAAAGGTGACTCCCTTACCGCAAATATCACATTTTGCCATATTTTGCACCTCCCTATGGTGTGTGTTGATTGAAAGCAGCGCTTTCTTGTTATGTTGTACGATCAGGTAATAAATTACTTAATCTCTACCTCTGCGCCAGCCTCTTCGAGCTGCTTCTTGATGGACTCAGCCTCATCCTGGCTTACCTGCTCCTTAACGGGCTTCGGAGCCTCGTCAACGAGAGCCTTTGCTTCCTTCAGGCCAAGACCTGTGATAGCACGAACGACCTTGATAACGTTGATCTTAGCTGAACCAGCAGACTTAAGAATAACGTCAAACTCAGTCTGAACAGCAGCTGCTGCTGCGCCTGTATCTGCGGGAGCTGCAACTGCAACTGCAGCAGCTGCGCTTACGCCGAACTCTTCCTCAACAGCGTGTACGAGCTCTGCAAGCTCGAGAACTGTAAGACCCTTTAATTCTTCAATAATAGCTGTAACTTTCTCTGATGCCATTTTAATTTACCTCCAAATTTTAGGATTTTTTTATCAAGCCTCGGCAGCCTCTGCGGGTGCCTCTGCGGGAGCTTCACCGCTCTTGTCAACAATAGCCTGGATAGCTCTTGCGAAAGATGCGATGGGCGCCTGGAATGCGCCAAGTACATTTGCGAGAAGAACCTCTCTTGAGGGGAGCTTTGCAAGGCTCTTGATCTTCTCGGTGGTTATCACCTCGTTATCGATGTAACCGGTCTTTACGTTGAAATGCTCATGTGTGTCTGCAAACTTCTGAAGAATACGCGCTGCTGCAACGTAATCCTCTGCGCTTGTTGCGATAGCCGATGTGCCGTTGAGCATATCGTCCATGCCGCTCAGACCTGCTTTGTCTGCTGCGCGCTTGATGAGAGTATTCTTGATAACGGTGTACTTTACGCCGCTTTCACGAAGCTCTTTTCTAAGCTTTGTATCATCCTCAACGGTAATACCCTTGTAGTCAACGATAACACCTGCAACAGAATTTGTGATCCTGTCAGCAAGATCAGCAACCAACTGCTGCTTCTGCTCTAAAACCTTCTGACTGGGCAAAACGTTTCACCTCCTTGTATATTGACGCAAAAAATGCGCCTTCCCATTTGCGAGGAAGGCGCAGTAAATTACAATAAGACAGTGTAAAAAACGCGCAGCCTCGGCAGGCGGGAAAACCCTTATGCTTACGCACCTGCTGTCTTCGGTCAACAGCATATATAAGTATACCACACTTGCAGCGAACTGTCAAGCGTTTTTTTAAGAAACCCTTGTATTCAAGGATACGACCGGTGCTGCGATCAGACAGCTCCGCCGATCTTAGCGGGGTTGATCCTTACTGAGGGACCCATTGTGGTCGTAACAGCTACGGATCTGATGTACTGACCCTTTGCAGCAGCCGGCTTTGCCTTGATAACAGCTGCTACGAGAGCGTCGAAGTTCTCGGCGATCTTGTCTGTACCAAAGGAAACCTTGCCGATGGGGCAGTGAATGATGTTTGTTTTGTCAAGACGGTACTCGATCTTACCTGCCTTAGCTTCTTTGATAGCTCTGGCAATATCGGGTGTAACAGTACCGGCCTTGGGGTTAGGCATAAGACCTCTCGGACCGAGGATCTTACCAAGACGGCCTACCAGACCCATCATGTCGGGTGTGGTGATGAGAACGTCAAAATCCATCCAGCCTTCGCTCTGGATCTTCTGAGTAAACTCCTCAGCGCCTACATATTCAGCTCCGGCTTCCTGAGCCTTCTGAACATTGTCGCCCTTGCAGATTGCAAG
>CADBPE010000175.1 GCA_902796475.1 uncultured Ruminococcus sp. | reverse complement strand
TGCGTTTCCGTTTGTTTATCTGTGAACGCGAAATCGGGAGCGGCAGCTTGCCGCCTTGAGCGAAACTTTTGTGTTGTGGCTTTTGGTTGGATGTTTTGGGGCGCGGGTTGCTGCGTTTCCGTTTGTTTATCTGTGAACGCGAAATCGGGAGCGGCAGCTTGCCGCCTTGAGCGAAACTTTTGTGTTGTGGTTTTTTAGGGGATATTTTTGGGCGCGGGCTGCTGCGTTTCCGCTTGTTTATCTGTGAACGCGAAATCGGGAGCGCAGGCTCTGCGCCGCCGGCAAAATAACAAACTATCAGGCGGCGAGTGAGCCGTCAAAAGGGATGTCCTTCGGAATACGAACGGTGTATTCAATGCAGGCATCATCCTCGTAATATTCGGCGGCTGCCTCTATTCCGGAACTGTTCAGAGCGGATACTGCCTTTTTGATCGTGTTCTCAAACATCCTGATATCACGCAGGACCCCTTTGCGGCGCTGTGAACGGAGTCTTTCAAGATGGGTGCTGTACAGAATTTCGTCTATGTATCTCTCGGTCTGGGAAACGTTCATGCTGTTTTCGATGATCTCACTTAATACTATCCTGCGCTCAAGCTTGTCCTGTATGCGAAGAAGCGCTTTTGCGTGTCTTATAGACAGGTGATATCTGAGCACAAGTTCACGCTCTGACTCGTCAAGACGGAGTAGGTCTATCATGTCGGCAATATCTGACGGTTCACGGCTCAGATTGCCGGCAGCTTCATTTTGTGAGATGTTTTTGGCGGTCATGTAGCTGCTTATGCTCTGGGCTTCCTCTATAATATTAAGATCGGTGCGCTGGATGTTCTCTTCAATAGAGAATATTAGCGCCTCGTCATCACTGCATGAAATGACAATGCAGGGTATCCTCGTCTTTCCGCACATAACACAGGCTCTCAGGCGGCGCTCACCGGCAATAAGCTCGTATTCCATCGATGTCACTCTTCTTACCATGACCGGCTGAAGCAAGCCGTTATTTCTGATACTGTTGGCAAGCTCCTGAAGCTTTTCGGTGTCGTAGCTCATTCTGGTTTTTGCGGGGCAGGGGCGTATCTGGATTATCGGTATTTCAACAACTCTGTTGCTTTTTCGGATATTGAGTATCATAATGCATTGCTCCTTTCTGTGAATATAATATATCACAGCCCATAATTGATTTTTGTCACATAATGTTATCTGTATATGGTGTAAACAGAGAAAGTTTTCAACCATTTTTCTGTTTATAGTTGAAAACTTGAGCAATTTTCTTATTTTATGTATCAATAAGCTTGAAAATTGTCGAAAGCAAAAAAGTTTTCAACCGAATTTTACACAGATGTTGAAAAAAATCCGGACACAGCCGAGAACTAAAATTTTTTCAACCTTATTATGGCGTGATGTTGAATTTTATAAATAAAATGCCTGCCGGAAATGTTGAATTCTTTCCGGCAGGCATTATGTTTAAAAAGAGCTTATCTTTATTCCGACAGCTTTATATAATGGGATTCTTGTTGATCTTGGTGCTTCTTCTGGGATATTCCGGAGGTGTCATGCTGAGTTTCTTTAACTCGATGATAGTGCGGGAAATGTTGTCCGGAAGAGGGAAGGTATCGACCTTAGCAACGGTACAGCCGAGGATTTTAACAGCATTTGAGGCGGCTTCAAGCTCGGCTTTGCCGTCCGGCCCCTTCATTGCTGCAAAGCTGCCGCCGACCTTAATATATGGTATGCAGTATTCGCAGAGCGCAGGAAGATTTGCAACGGCTCGTGAAACGGCAATATCAAAGCTTTCACGGTATTTCTTGTCACGGGAAAGCTCCTCGGCACGTCCGTGTATGAGAGCAGCCTTGATGTTAAGTTCAGAGCATACCTCTTCAAGAAACAGCAGCCGCTTATTAAGACTGTCCAGAAGTGTAAGCTCAATATCCGGACGCATAATTTTAAGCGGGATGCCCGGAAACCCTGCGCCGGTGCCTATGTCGATGAGGGAAGAGTTTTCAGGGATCTCAACGGTCTTCAAAAGAGAAATGCTGTCAATAAAATGCTTTACGGCAATCTCACTTTTTTCGGTTATGGCGGTGAGGTTCATTTTTTGGTTCCACTCAATAAGCAGATCAGCATATTTTTCAAAGGCGGCAGTCTGAGCAGCAGTGACGGCAATTCCGTTTTCGGCGCACCATTTATTGAGAATATCAGTTATCATCGGCAGTTACCTCCTTGTGATTTTTCAAGGATGCAAGGTATATCACCAGAACTGAGATATCCGCAGGGCTTACTCCGGAAATACGGCTTGCCTGACCGATATTTTCCGGACGTACCTTATTGAGCTTTTCACGGGCTTCAAGGCTCAGTCCTTCAATAAGAGAATAATCGGTATCCTTTGGCAGCAGCTTCTTTTCAAGTCGGCGCACCTGATCTATAATAATGAGCTGGCGCTTGATGTAGCCATCATATTTTATTTCGATCTCAGCCTGTTCAAGAATGTTAGCTTCAAGCTCCGGACGGGTGGAGTCTATATCCTTCAGGATATCATAGCTCAATTCGGGACGCTTCAGCAGTTCGATAAGCCTGACGCCGGTAGTTATTTCGGTGGTGTTGTGCGCTCTCAGTATGGCATTTACCTGCTCTGTCGGTGAAATTGTCGTTTTTGCGATACGTTTAAGCTCGGCTTTGAGCTTCTCCTGTTTTTTGGTAAAGCGCTCCCAGCGGTCATCGTTTATAAGACCTATCTCTCTGCCGATGGGGGTAAGGCGGGTGTCGGCGTTGTCCTGGCGCAGGATCAGCCTGTATTCGCTCCGTGATGTCATCATTCTGTAAGGATCGTTGCAGCCCTTTGTAACAAGATCGTCGATTAGCGTACCTATATATGAGCTTGCGCGGTCAAGAATAAGAGGCTTTTTATTGAGTATCTTCAGCGCAGCATTGATTCCGGCGATAAGACCCTGAGCAGCTGCCTCCTCATAGCCTGAGCTGCCGTTGAACTGACCGGCGCCGTAAAGTCCGGGAAGATCCTTGAATTCAAGGGTGCTGTACATCTGTACCGGATCGGCGCAGAAATATTCGATAGCATAGGCAGGACGCATTACAACGCAGTGTTCAAGTCCTTTTATAGAATGATAGAATTTTATCTGGACATCTTCGGGCAGGGAAGAGGACATACCCTGCAAATACATTTCCTCGGTATCAAGTCCGCAGGGCTCTATAAAAAGCTGGTGGCGCTTCTTGTCGGCAAAGCGGACGATCTTATCCTCCAGGCTGGGGCAGTATCTGGGACCAATGCCCTCTATTTTACCGCTGTACATGGGCGAACGGTGGATATTATCAAGTATGATCTGTTTGGTGGTTTCGTTTGTCCAGCTTACATGGCACTTTACCTTGTTTTCGCCGGGAGTTATGGTATCGTATGAAAAAGGGATAACAGGCTCATCGCCGCACTGTTCTTCAAGATCGGTAAAATCAATACTTGACTTCAATACTCTTGCGGGTGTGCCTGTCTTGAAGCGTCGGATGCTCATTCCGAGTTTTTCAAGCGAGTCGGGGAGATATTTCGATGGGAACATACCGTCTGGACCGCTTTCGTAAGACACGTCGCCGACATATATTTTTCCGCCGAGATATGTGCCTGTTGCGAGGATAACCGCTTTCGCTTCGTACTGGGCTTCAAGACGGGTGGTGAGCAGCCAGCCGTTTTCTGTTCTTTCAAGCTCGGTTATTTCGGCCTGATGCAGCTCAAGATCATCCTGCAGTTCGAGAGTATGTTTCATTCTGGTGCTGTATGCGCGTCTGTCTATCTGAGCGCGGAGTGAATGTACGGCAGGACCTTTGCCGCGGTTGAGCATTCTCATCTGCAAAAAGCACTCATCGGCAGCCTTGCCCATTTCGCCGCCGAGAGCGTCTATTTCTCTTACAAGATGTCCCTTTGCAGTGCCGCCGATAGAGGGATTGCAGGGGCAGTTTCCCACAGCGTCCATGTTTATGGTGAACACAGCGGTCTTGCAGCCAAGTCTTGCTCCGGCAAGACCTGCCTCTATACCGGCATGACCGGCGCCGATGACCGCAATATCAAATTTTCCAGCAAAAAACTTCATATTGATCCTTCTCCAATTTTCTTGATTTCACTAATATTATAATACAAACATTACGGTTTGTACAGAAAAAAATATTATGCAACACCGCTTTTGAAGGGGGTAAATAATTATAGCACTTTATTTTCTTGCGCTGCGGCGAGAATGTAAGCTTATCACGCATGGACTGCAATGTTTCACGTGAAACATTTGAAAAAGGTCACAGCAGAAATGATTGTCTGCTATGACCCGATCAAACCTTAATGAATTATTTGCCGACACAAAAATGAGAGAAAACCTTGTCAACTACTGCTTCGGTCACGCGCTCGCCGGTAAGTTCAAGCAGACTGTTGATGGCGTCCTCAATTATCACGGTAACGGCGTCAAGAGTTATCCCTGATCGAAGCGCAGAGATAGCCTCGTCAATGGAACGCAGTGCGCTTTCGGCGGCGCAGCGCTGTCTTTCGGTCGCAAGTATGCCCTGAGAAGCATCAAGCTTTGATGTGCCGACTATTTCGGATACCTGTTTTTCAAGCTCATAAGCGCCAATGCCCTCCAGAGCGGAAATAAATGCAAGGTGTTTTATACGGCTGCGGATGTATTCTGTATCAAGCTGCTGGGGGAGGTCGGTTTTATTTATAACGGCTATGGCGGGCGCATCGGTGAGAAGCTCTATAAGCTCACGGTCATCCTCCGAAAGCGGGCGGGAGGAATCGAATACGGCTAATACAAGTCCGGCTTTGAGAATACGGTCACGCGCCTTTTCAACGCCGATCTTTTCAACAGGATCATCGGTAGCTCGTATGCCTGCGGTGTCAGAAAGCCGCAGAGGGATATCGCCAAGAATGACGGTCTCCTCGATAACATCTCTTGTGGTGCCCGGAACGCTGGTTACAATTGAACGCTCGCAGCCTGAAAGAAGATTCATAATTGTAGACTTGCCTACATTTGGTCTGCCTGCTATAACGGTGTCAACGCCCTCGCGCATGATCTTTCCGGCATCGTAGCTATCGAGCAGGGAACGCAGCTCACTGCGGCATTCTGTCAGACTGCTGCTGAGATGGTCGTTGTCTACCTCTGGGATGTCTTCTTCGGGATAATCCGCCCAGGCTGAAAGGTGAGCGGCAGTGTTGACCAGAGAGTCACGCACACTGTCGATACGCTGGCGCAGCTTGCCCTCCTTACATGAAAGAGCGGCTCTTGCGGACTGAGCGCCCTTTGCTGAAATTATATCCATAACGGCTTCGGCTTCGGTCAGACCAAGCTTTCCGTTCAGAAAAGCGCGTTTGGTAAACTCTCCGGCTTCGGCGGGCGCAGCGCCGTTTTTCAGAACAGCCCTCAGCACCCTTTTGGTAACGTAAAGACCTCCGTGACAGCTCAGTTCCACTACATCCTCGCCTGTATAGCTGTGAGGCGTTCTGAATACCAGAGCGACTGCCTCATCAATTATCTCATCGTCATCAACGATCTTGCCATAGGCGGCAGTATATCCTTTCATTTCGGTAAGCTTCTTGTTATTTATTGATTGAAACACACTTTCAGCAACAGAAAGGGCGTTTTCACCGGAGATACGTATTACGCCGATACCGCCTTGTCCGTTAGCTGTTGAAATTGCTGCGATTGTTTTTTCCATACTGATTCCCCGTTCTTTTTTATTGTTTTGATTATACCACAAGCAAGGCAGACTTTCAAGTGAGGTTATATTGAGAATAAGGAAAGCGCAGCAGTCCGCGCCCAGAATATCAACCCAAAAACCAAACACAAAAGTTTGCTCAAGCCTTTGAAAAGGCTTGACGCAGAGCCTGCGGCGGCAAGCTGCCGTCCCCGTGTTCGCGCTCACAGATAAACAAGCGGAAACGCAGCAGCCCGCGCCCAAAATATCATCCCAAAACTCAAACACAAAAGTTTCGCTCAAGCCTTTTCAAAGGCTTGCAGGTTCCAAGGGCGGCGCCCTTGGTCGCGCTCCGCAGAGCGCGAAATC
>CADBPE010000174.1 GCA_902796475.1 uncultured Ruminococcus sp. | reverse complement strand
CGCAAGGGGTGAATCAAAAAACAGTCCGGTGGACTGTTTTTTGAGAGGGGACGCCCTGCGCAAGAGGGCGTCCCCTTGTGACAAATCACGAAAAAACTGCCGGCTGCGGAAAAAGCTTCGCAGCCGGCAGTTTTGCTCTGAAATATAAAACAAAAAACTAAAACCCAAATCCGGTTTTATTATACTTGTGACCGTCAGTCATCAACTATTATAAGGCATCCGGATGTGCAGCTCTTGGCGCAAATGCCGAAATCGGCGCAGTCCTCACACTTTCTGTGATCTATCACCGCCACATTATCCACTACCTTTACCGCACCCATCGGACATACCCGCTCGCACCTCTTGCAGCCGATACAGCCGTTTGTACAAGCCTTTTTCACTGCGGCGCCCTTATCCTTATTGCTGCAGGTCACTATGACCTTTCTGCCCCTCTTTTCAAGAGTGATGAGCTTATTCGGACAGGTCTTTGCGCAGATCCCGCAGCCTATGCAGTTATCCTTATTTATCCTTGCCACGCCGTTTATTATGCAAATGGCATGCTCAGGACATACCTTTGCGCAGTCGCCCAGCCCCAGACAGCCATAGCTGCATGCGCCTTTGCCGCCGTACAGCAGCTTTGCGCCTTTGCAGCTGTTCATGCCGTGATATTCGACCTTATCCTGCGTTTTGCTGCAGTCACCGTTGCAGTGTATAACGGCTATACGGCTCTCGACCTCGGCAAATTCCCTGCCAAGAAGCCCGCTCAGCTCCTTTGCTGTTTTGCCGCCGCCCGGTACGCACAGATTCACCGCCGTGTCAGGCTTTTCACAAAGAGCCTTTGCATAGCCGTCGCAGCCCGGAAAGCCGCAGGCTCCGCAGTTCGCTCCGGGCAGACAGTCCCTTATCTTCGGCAGACGCTCGTCTTCCTTTACCGCCATGATGCGGGACGCCACAACCAGCACCACAGCGCAGATTATTCCTATTATGACCACAGGTATTACCGCAGTCAGTATCGGTTCCAAATTTCAAGCACCTCCGTTAAGAGAACAGGTTCTCGATCACGCCGCCGAATCCCATAAACGAAAGGGACGTAATTGCCGCTGCAATAAGCGTGATCGGCAGACCTCTGAAGCTTTCGGGGATATCGCTGCCCTCTATGGTCGAACGCACACCGGAAAACATCACCATTGCCAGCATAAAGCCCAGTCCGCTGCCCAGAGAATTTACCATAGCCTCAATGAATGTGTAATTCTCGCTGATGTTGAGGATAGTAACGCCCAGAACGGCGCAGTTTGTTGTTATAAGCGGCAGATACACGCCCAGCGATCTATGCAGCGATGGTATATATCTTTTTAAAACTATCTCCACAAGCTGAACCAAAGCGGCTATCACCAGAATGAAAACGATGGTCTGAAGATAACCAAGATCTTTCGGGTCAAGCAGGAATTTCTGTATAGGCCAGGTGACAGCCGTTGCAATGAGCATTACGAATATTACGGCAAGACTCATGCCCACCGCCGAGCCAAGCTTTTTGGAAACGCCTAAAAACGGGCATATTCCAAGAAATTTCGAGAGCACATAGTTGTTTATGAACACCGCAGAAAGCAGTATTATTATCAGATTAGTCATCCTTGCCTGCCTCCTTCGCATCCCTGCCGGCTGCCTTGGCGCATACTTCAGCCTGCGGACAGCCCTCACAGCTAAAATCGGACTTTTTCGGCTTGTGCTTTCCGAACCTGTTTACGCAGGCAATAAGCAGACCGAATACCATAAATCCTCCCGGCGCCATAGTCAGTATCGATATCTTATTATCCGCAAGGAATGGTATCTCCAAGCCGCAGAAGGTGCCGTTTCCGAAGATCTCACGCACCGAAGCCATGAGAAACAGAGCCAGTGTAAAGCCGACCCCCATTCCCAGACCGTCCAGAGCCGAAGCAAGCACCTTGTTCTTGCTTGCGAACATCTCTGCTCTGCCAAGAATAATGCAGTTCACGACTATGAGAGGAAGGTATATGCCCAGACTGTCATTCAAGGTGGGCGCATAAGCCTTTACGAGCATCTGCACCGCCGTTACAAGTCCGGCGATAAGAACGATATAACACGGTATGCGCACCTTGTCAGGAATGACATTTCTCAATGCAGATATGATAATATTTGAAAAAAGCAGCACTACCGTAGCCGCCACGCCCATTCCCAGAGCATTGATGACACTTGTGGAGGTGGCAAGTGTAGGACAGGTGCCCAGCACCAGAACAAGCACCGGATTTTCCCGGATAATGCCCTTTGTAAAGTTGTTCAGCGTCCTCATGCCTTCACCTCCATGGCTTTTTGGCAGGCGTCAAGAGCTATTCCTACCGCTTTCTTGTAGGCTGTTGAAGATATTGTAGCTCCGGTGATCGTGTCTACCGATTTTAAGTCCTGTTTACCCTTGCCTACAAACCTGTCACGATAACCGGAATTGTTATCGACCGCCTTGGTGCCTACGCCGCTGGTCTCGCTGTGTGAAAGAGTCTTTACGCCCTTTACTCTGCCGTCAGTACCTACGCCGCATATTATCTTGATGTCGCCGCCGTAGCCCTTGGTGTGTACCTGCACAACATAACCGGTATCGTCATTGCCCTTATATATCTCGGTCACGCCGTCGGGCATATCCGCAATATCGAGCCTTGTGAATTTCTTCGCATCTGGCAGTACCTCGCTTCTTGCCGATGCTGCCGCCTGTTCCTCAGCCTTCATTATTACGGGATGCGTAAGCTCGTTTACAAAGGCAAGCACAGCCGTCACTATCAGACATATCGCTGCCAGAACTGCGACGGGCTTGATGATATCCTTCATTGCTCAGCACCTCCCGCCAACGGCTTGACTCTTGTGAGCTTGTCGATATAGGGTGTGAATATATTCATAATGAGTATGGAGAACGACACACCCTCCGGAAGATTTCCCCAGAAGCGTATCAGTATTGTGATAAGTCCGCAGCCAACTCCGAAAATGACCTTTCCCCATTTTGTATGAGGTGTGGTGGAATAATCGGTAGCCATAAAGATCGCGCCAAGCAGCAAGCCGCCCGACAACACCTGATAAAGCGGGTCTTTGCCGCAGAAAAACGACATAAGCGCTACCGTCGCCATAAAAACGAGAGGAGTATGCCAGCTTATCACACGTCTTATAATAAGGTAGATCCCGCCGATGAGCAGGGCAAGGGCGCATGTTTCGCCTATGCAGCCGGCATGTTTCCCTAAAAACAGATCCATATATGAGGGCATCATGGAGACCGTACCCTTTGCCGCAGCGCTGAGCGGTGTGGCGGACGAAACCGCATCCGGCATTTTTGAAGTGCCGGGAAATACCCAGTTGGTCATGGAGCCTGAAAACGCTACCATCATTACAATTCTTGCAGTAATGGCAGGATTCGCAAAATTCTGTCCCAGACCGCCGAATAGCTGCTTTACCACCACTATTGCCACCAGACTGCCGAACACCGCCTGCCAGAGAGGTATGCTTACCGGCAGATTATACGCCAGCAGCATTCCCGTGACTATGGCGCTCAGATCTCCTATGGTATTTTCACGCCTGCACAGCTTTTCAAACGCAAATTCAAATATTATGCAGGACGCCGCGCATACGCCTATGACCAGCAGGCTTCGCGGTCCGAACACAATGGCCGACGCAGCAGCCGCAGGCAAAAGAGCAATGATAACATCAAGCATTATCATCCTTGTGCTGCGCTTTGTAAAAAAGTGAGGCGATACAGAGGATATGAGCCTGCTCATTTTTTAGCCTCCTTTTCCTGTCTTTCTCTTACAGATCTTTCCTTGAGATCATTTTCCTTCTGAGCCTGCTTTGCCGAGAGATACTTTTTCAGCATCTGCTTGCCAAGCTTGTTTGTCTGCACCAATGGTCTGTGAGCCGGGCAGACATAAGAACAGCAGCCGCACTCCATGCAGAGATCGACCGCCAGCTTTTCAAGAGCAGCGCCGTCCTCAAGCTTGTATGCTCTTGCTATGGAACGCGGGTCAAGCCTGAACGGACAGTGCGCAGCGCAGGCGCCGCAGGAAATACAGGCTGTGATCTTAGGAGGAGCCGCTTCCTTTTTATCCATAAAAATAACGGCGTTCGTATTTTTCAAAACAGGCTCGTCCATTGAGGGAACCGTTATGCCCATCATCGGACCGCCGTACAATATCTTTGCAGGCTCGCATTTAAGTCCGCCGGCAGCTTCGGCAAGATCCGCAATTGACATTCCTATCGGCGCAATCACGTTTTTGGGCTCCTTTACCGCAGAGCCGTCTACTGTAAGGCATTTTTCAACAAGCGGCATGCCCGTTTCAATATATTCGGCAATAAAAGCAAGTGTCGTGACGTTTACCACGATAACGCCGACGTCCAGCGGCAGACCGCCCCTTGGGATAAGACGGCGGATCGTGTTGTAAATAAGCACCTTCTCGCCGCCCTGCGGATAGACCGAGGGCAAAACGTGTATTTCCACACCCTCTGTTTTGTCTGCAAGGCGCTTCATGGCTTCCAGAGCCTCACGCTTGTTGTTCTCTGTTCCGATTATAAAGCGGCTCACACCCATGTATTTCCTGAGCAGCTCTATGCCCTTGAACACATAGCCGCCCTTTTCCACCATTGTCCTTGTGTCGGAGGTGATATACGGTTCGCACTCGGCAGCGTTGATTATTACCGCATCGACCTTATTAAGGTCATGTACATTCAGCTTTACAAAGCTCGGAAAGCCTGCGCCGCCAAGACCTACAACGCCGCTCTCCTTTACCGCCTTTACAAAGCTGTCGAAATCGCTTATCTTAGGCGGAACAATGTTTTCGTATTTTTCCTGTTTTCCGTCAGAATCTATTACAACGCAGGACACCTTCGCCCCGTTTGAGGTCATTATCTCGTCTATTTTGCGCACTGTGCCCGACACGCTCGAATGTATATTTGCCGATACAAAGCCGTCCGCTTCACCTATGAGCTGACCCACCTTTACTGTATCGCCCTTCTTCACAACGACCCTCGCATATTTTCCGATATGCATAGACATCGGTATCGTTACGGTTTTGGGTACTTCCAGTCTGACAGACTGACACCTGTCAGTGTTTTTCCTGTGAGGTACCCTGATACCACCCATTCTCATACGCTCTCTCCTTATCCAAAAGCCGACCATACATTTATCCCGGCTATACGGCGGATATATTGCCGCAGCTTGTCTGATAAATATTTCACAGACATACATATTCATTATACTACATTATTCGACAATAACCAAGTAGCATATCAGCCTATTTTTCAGGAAAATTTTATTAAAAATTCCCGTTTCTATCAAAAAAACACCCATAGCTATTATATTCATAATAAATTTGCAGGTGAAAAAGCCGTAAGCGCTGCGCATAAACAAAAACAGGCGCTGCCCATGAACTCTGACATGCAGCAGCACCCGTTTTTTAGTTTAATACGCACAATTTTTTATTGATAAAAATATGCATTCTGATTTTTTGCACAGTTTTTAATAACAAAATTCGTCATTTCTGATAGTGACGATAAAGCCCTAATAATTGACTTTAACAATTTAAAGTATTATAATGTATAAGTGCTTTATATAAAATGGCCGATCGCTTACTGCTCAGCCGCCTAACAGACGCTGCGCATTTTTACTGAGAATAAGCTCCTTTTCTTCATCGCTCACTCCCGCCATAGCCCTGAAATGTTCTAAAGTCTCCTTCTGATCGTTCCAGGGGCTGTCGGTAGCAAAGAGTATCCTTTCGGCTCCGTGTGTATGTATGACCTCGGCGACCTCTTTATCGCCGGTCTCGCAGAAATCCATGATCTCCTTGAAGGAACAGCTTATATCAATTAAGCAATTTGTACCCAGCAGATATTTCTTCACGTCTTCATGTACGAACATACCGCCAAGATGCGCAAATATCATAAAGGGCTTCGTCACGCCGGTTTCTTCAAAAACCCTGTCCATAACTGCTCTTGCCTTTTGCGGAGTGCAGTGTATCTCGTCAAAAGCCGGGTCTACACCTGAATGTGTGACTACCAGAAGTCCCTGCCTTGCGCACTCCTTTATAATATTAATGTAGCGTTCGTCATCTATGAAGGTACCCGTGTAGTCGGGATGTATCTTGATACCCGCAAAGCCGTTTTCTTTAAGATAAGCGATCTTTCCGGGCACATCGTCATCATCGGGGTGTATGCCGCCGAATGATACAAGCTGAGGATATGTTCTGTTTATCTCCAGAGCAAACTTGTTTATCGTATCAAACTGACCCTTCCTCGTAGCTACGGGAAGAATGACCGAACGGTCTATCCCGCTTTTTTTCATGCTTGCAAGCAGACCGCTGACGGTGCCGTCGGAATAGGCGCGCACAACATCGTTGCTGCCAAGGAGAGCCGCCATTGTCCTTTCTGCTATCTTATCGGGATAAACATGGGTATGAAAATCTGTTATCATTTCTGCCACCTCATTGACCTTTGCATCACATAATATATGTTAGATTCCGTTTTTGCTTTTTGGCAATAAAGAATATAACACATATTATTGAAATAATATTTCCATAAAGGAATAAAAAACAAAGGAGACAAAATTAAAATGGATATGTTCATCAAAATCATGTTCCTTGTCGTTTTCTTTGCGGTAATGATCGGAGTAGGTATCTACTGCCGCAAGCAGGCGACAAACGTAAACGGATTTGTACTCGGCAACCGTTCGGTAGGTCCCTGGCTCACCGCCTTCGCATTCGGCACCTCATATTTTTCGGCGGTCATCTTTGTAGGCTATGCCGGACAGTTCGGATGGCGCTTCGGTCTTGCGTCCACATGGATAGGTCTTGGCAACGCCTTCATCGGCTCGCTGCTGGCGTGGAACATCCTGGGCAGGCGCACCCGTGTTATGACACAGCACCTCGATTCCGCCACCATGCCCGACTTCTTCGCAAAAAGATATGACTCCAAGGCTCTGAAGATCGCAGCATCGGTAATTATCTTCCTCTTCCTCATTCCCTACACTGCATCTCTGTACAACGGTCTTTCAAGACTTTTTGAAATGGCGTTCGGCATCCCCTACACCTACTGCGTTGTAGCAATGGCTATCCTCACCGGCATTTACGTTGTTCTGGGCGGATATATGGCCACAGCTATAAACGACTTCATTCAGGGTATTATAATGTTAGCCGGTATTATTGCGGTTATCGTGGCTGTTATGCAGCAGAACGGCGGTCTTACCGAAAGCATCGCAAAGCTTTCTCAGGAGAGCACCACAACAGCTAACGGCACACAGTTCAACGGCGTGTTCACATCCTTCTTCGGTCCTGATATTTTCGCCCTGATCGGCGTTGTCATACTTACCTCTCTCGGCACATGGGGACTTCCTCAGATGGTACAGAAGTTCTACGCTATCAAGTCTGAGAAATCCATCAGCACAGGCACTATCGTTTCCACCATTTTTGCTATCATCGTGGCAGGCGGCTGCTATTTCCTCGGCGGCTTCGGACGTCTTTTCGGCACTGCCGATCCCGCAACAGGCAAGCCCGTAGGCGGCTATGACGCAGTTATCCCCGAAATGCTCAAGGATCTCTCTCCGCTGCTTATCGGCATCGTTGTGGTGCTTGTTCTTTCGGCGTCTATGAGCACACTTTCAAGTCTGGTGCTCACATCAAGCTCGGTGCTTACCATTGACTTCATCGATCCGGTATTCTGCAAGAAAAAAGCTATGGAGGAAAAGAAAAAGGTCCTCTGGATGAGAATATTCATTGTGTTCTTTATCGCCGTTTCGGCTGTTATCGCTATCGTTCAGGCAAATTCTCCGGTACTCTTTATATCTCAGATGATGGGCGTGTCATGGGGCGCTCTCGCAGGCGCATTCCTTGCTCCCTTTATGTACGGACTTTATATGAAAAAGGTCCCGAAGATCGCAGTATGGATAAACTTTGTTCTCGGCATCGGCATTTCACTGGCTTCATTTATCTGCAACATGGCAAATATCAAGTTCGACAATGCTGTGCTTGAATATTTCAAGTCACCCATAAACGCAGGCATGCTGGCTATGCTGCTCGGCATTGTCCTTACCCCGATCATTGCTCTTATCGCTCCCGCAAAGGATAAAGACAGAGTTGAGGCTATCTTCTCCTGCTACAACAAGAAGGTAACAGTATCCTCAAAGAAGGCTATTCTTGAGGACGAGCCTGTTGACGAGGCTGCCGAAGCTGCCGTAAAGAAAGCTCAGGCTTCAAAGGCTGCAAAGACGGGCAAAAACAGTTCTAAGCAAAAAAGCAAAAAGAAATAAATCAAAAGCTCATACAGCAAAAAATATACAAAAAGGAAATGATTAAAATGATGTTTCAGAAGGACATTGAGACTCTTCCAAGACAAGAGATCGAAAAGCTGCAGTTGGAACGCCTTAAAGAAACAGTCAAGTACTGCTATGACAACGTTCCGCTCTATCACAAGAGACTGACAGACGCAGGCGTCGGCGACGGCTCAAAGATCAAGGAGCTTTCCGACATCCAGTACATTCCCTTCACCACGAAGGACGACTTCCGTGACAACTATCCCTTTGGTCTGATGGCGGCTCCCATGAAGGATATCGTGCGCATCCACGCTTCTTCGGGCACCACAGGCAAGCCCACTGTCGGCGTTTACACCAAGGAGGATATCCGCATCTGGGCTGACCTTGTTTCCCGTGTTGCAATGGCAGGCGGCGTTACCTCTGACGATATTATCCAGATCAGCTTCGGCTACGGTCTTTTCACCGGCGCACTCGGTCTGCACTACGGCATGGAGAACATCGGCGCCTGTGTTATCCCCGCTTCATCGGGCAACACCGAAAAGCAGCTCATGATGCTCCGCGACTACGGCGTGACCGGTCTGGTGGCTACTCCCTCATATGCGCTTTATCTTTCAGAAGCCATGAAGGAGGCAGGCTACCCGCTTTCAGACTACAAGCTGCGCCTTGGCATCCTCGGCTCAGAGCCGTGTACTCCCGCAATGCGCGCTCAGATAGAAGCAAACTTCAACATCCGTGTTTCAGACAACTACGGCATGACCGAGCTTGGCGGCCCCGGCGTTTCCGGCGACTGCGAAGCCCGTGACGGTATGCACTTTGCTGAGGATCACTACCTGCCGGAGATCATCGACCACGACACCGGCGCACGTCTGGGCGAGGGTCAGATCGGCGAGCTGGTAATAACCACTCTTACCCGCCGCGGTATGCCTGTACTGAGATACAGAACAAAGGATATCACCAAGATCACCTATGAACCTTGCTCCTGCGGACGCACACACGCGCGTATGGCAAAAACTATGGGCAGGACCGATGATATGCTCATCATCAAGGGCGTAAACGTATTCCCGACACAGATCGAGAACATTCTCATCAACATCAAGGACATTGCGCCTCATTATATGCTTGTTGTCACCCGTGAAAATTACAGGGACAGCCTTGAGATCAAGGTCGAGCTTATCAATGCAGAGCTTGTCGACAATTATCAGCGTCTTACCGAGCTGAAGAGTCACATTGAAGCCAAAATGCAGTCAATTCTTGGTCTGCGCACCAAGGTCACGCTCGTTCCGCCCAAAACCATCGAGCGTTTCCAGGGCAAAGCAAAGCGCATAGTAGATCTCCGCAACCAATAAAATTCAGTGTCGTGGCTTTGCCCCGAACCCCATCAGGGGGCTGCCCGCCTCCTGGACCCGTTTTCAGATGTGCTGTCAAACCTACGACGCAAAAAAAACCAAAAATACAAGGTGGTAAGAAAATGAAAGAATTACTTATCGGTAACGCTGCTCTTGCCCGCGGTCTTTACGAGGCAGGCTGCTCCGTTATTTCCAGCTATCCCGGCACTCCCAGTACGGAGATAACCGAGGAATTCGCAAAATTCAATGACGTCTACTGTGAGTGGGCGCCCAACGAAAAAGTCGCGGCAGAATCAGCCTTCGGCGCATCGCTTCAGGGCAAAAGAGCCGCCTGCTGCATGAAGCACGTTGGTCTGAACGTGGCTGCCGATCCGCTTTTCACTATGTCATATACCGGCGTTAATGCAGGTCTTGTTATCTGCGTGGCTGATGACCCCGGTATGCACTCCTCTCAGAACGAGCAGGATTCCCGTCATTACGCAGCAGCCGCAAAGGTCCCCATGCTGGAGCCTGCCGATTCTCAGGAGGCTCTTGATTTCGCCAAGATCGCCTTCGATATCTCGGAGAAGTTCGATACTCCCGTTTTCATCAAGATGTGCACCCGTGTCGCTCATTCTCAGAGCATCGTTGAAAAGGGTGAGAGAACAGAGGTCTGTAAGGAGTATGTAAAGAATCCCCGCAAGTATATCATGGCTCCCGCAAACGCTATTGCGCGTCATCCCTTTGTTGAGGAAAGAACAGCAAAGCTCACCGAATATGCCGAAACATCTCCTGTCAACCGTGTTGAAGCGGGCAGCGGCAGCTATGACTTCGGTATCATCACATCGTCAACCTCTTATCAGTATGTAAAAGAGGTATTCGGCGACAGCGTGACCGTTCTGAAGCTTGGCATGGTCAATCCTCTCCCCGTTAAGCTTATCAAAGACTTCGCCGCAAAGGTCGGCAAGGTCTATGTTATAGAAGAGCTTGATCCCGTTATCGAGAATTTCTGCAAGACCATCGGCGTTGACGTTATCGGCAAGGACAAATTTTCTATCCTCGGCGAGTTCTCTCAGAAGACCATAGCAAACGCCTTCGGCATGGAGGAGAAGGAGAACGTCACACTTGAGACCGATATTCCCGTAAGACCTCCTATGATGTGCGCTGGCTGTCCGCACCGCGGAATGTACTATGTTCTGGCAAAGAACAAGATCACCGTTCTGGGCGATATCGGCTGCTACACTCTCGGCTCAATGCCTCCGCTCAACGCTCTTGATATGACGCTCTGCATGGGCGCGTCCGTATCAGGCATTCACGGCTTCAACAAGGCCGGCGGCAGCGAAACAGAGGGAAAGACCGTCTGCGTTATAGGCGACTCTACCTTTATGCACTCAGGCGTTACAGGTCTTATCAACATCGCATACAACCAGTCCAATTCGACTGTTATCATACTTGACAACTCAATCACCGGCATGACAGGCCATCAGCAGAACCCCACAACAGGCTATAATATCAAGGGCGATCCGGCAGGCAAGGTCGATCTTGAGGCTCTGTGCCGTTCCGTAGGCATCAGATCAGTAAGAGTTGTTGATCCCTATAACCTTGAAGAATGTGAAAAGGTGGTAAAGGAGGAGCTTGCAAAGAACGAGCCTTCCGTTATCATCTCACGCAGACCCTGTGTTCTGCTCAAGTATGTCAAGCCCAAAAAGCCGCTCAGGGTCAATCCTGAAAAGTGCAGAGGCTGCAAGCGCTGCATGAAGTTCGGCTGTCCGGCTATCTCATTCAGAGACGGTCATGCTGTTATCGACAACACGCTTTGCATAGGCTGCGGCGTTTGCGCAGGACTTTGTCCGTTTGACGCATTTGAAAGTGAGGGTGAATAATATGGCAACTAAAAATATTATGATCGTCGGCGTAGGCGGCCAGGGTTCACTGTTAGCTTCAAAGCTTCTGGGCAGACTTCTGGTAGACGAGGGCTACGACGTTAAAGTAAGCGAGGTACACGGCATGAGCCAGAGAGGCGGCTCCGTTGTTACCTATGTAAGATTCGGCGAGAAGGTCTACTCACCCATTATTGACGAGGGCGAGGCTGACTTCATCGTAAGCTTTGAGAAGATCGAGGCTGCAAGATATATCAAGGATCTGAAGAAGGGCGGCACTGTTATCGTGAACACCCAGCAGATAGACCCCATGCCGGTCATTATCGGCAATGCAGTATATCCCGACAAGGTGCTTGACGAGATGAAGGACAAGGGCGTCAACGTTGATGCTATCGACGCTCTTTCACTGGCGTCTGAGGCAGGTTCAGCAAAGGCATGCAACATTGTTCTTATGGGCAGACTTGCAAAATACTTTGATATTCCCTATGACAAGTGGGAAACAGCTATCGCCAAGATAGTAAAGCCTGCCTTCATAGAGATCAACAAGAAAGCCTTCGATCTCGGATATAACAACTGATACTATTATCAACCGGCAAATACTTCCCGCAGCGCAGAAAAAAGGAAAATCAAATTTTTAGGAAAGCAAGTGATCATCGTGTCAAACAGGTATTTTCAGCCACAGCAGGAAACCATGCCCCTTGATGACCTGAAAAAGCTCCAGAGCGAAAAGCTGGTAAAGCAGGTCAGATACGTTTATGACAATGTAAAGTATTACCGTGATCTTATGGATGAAAAGGGAATTTCTCCGGATGATATTCATGGTATAGAGGATCTCAGCAAGCTGCCGTTTCTCAAAAAGGACGATCTCAGAGAGGCTTATCCTTACGGACTTCTTGCGACAGACCTCAAGGACTGTGTGCGCATACATTCGACCTCCGGCACCACCGGAAAGCGTGTAGTCGCATTCTACACCCAGAATGATGTTGATATGTGGGAGGATTGCTGCGCCCGCGCTCTTGTCGCCGCAGGCGGTACTCCCGATGATGTATGTCAGGTATGCTACGGCTACGGACTTTTCACCGGCGGCGCAGGTCTTCACGGAGGCTCACACCGTCTTGGAAGCCTTACGCTGCCAATGTCCAGCGGCAACACCGACAGACAGATACAGTTTATGATGGATCTTAGCTCCACCATTCTCTGCTGCACACCCTCTTATGCAGCTTATATAGGAGAGACGCTCAAGGAACAGGGCTACAAGCCGGAGGACAACAAGCTCAGGATAGGCATTTTCGGCGCCGAGCCCTGGACCGAGGAAATGCGCCGTGACATAGAAAAGTCGCTTGGCATAAAGGCTTATGATATTTACGGTCTGACCGAGTTAAGCGGTCCCGGCGTTGCCTTTGAATGTGAGGAACAGAAGGGAATGCACATCAACGAGGATCACTTCATCGCTGAAATAATAGACCCGAACACAGGCGAGGTACTGCCGGAGGGCACAAAGGGCGAGCTGGTATTCACTTCGCTTGACAAGGAGGCTTTCCCGCTGCTCCGTTACCGCACAAGAGATATATGTATCCTTTCAAGAGAGAAATGCTCCTGCGGAAGGACATTCGTGCGCATGGCTAAGCCTATGGGACGTTCGGACGACATGATGATAATCCGAGGAGTCAACGTATTCCCGAGCCAGATCGAATCCGTGCTGCTCAACAACGGCTATGCTCCGAACTATCAGATAATTGTTGACCGTGTAAACAACACCGATACCTTTGACATCAATGTTGAGATGAAGGATGACGACTTCTCCGATATTCCTGTCGGCATCACCAACAAGGAGAAGGCTCTGCAGGGTGCGATGAAGGCAATGCTGGGCATCAACCCGAAGATACATCTTGTAGCGCCCAAGAGCATTGCGCGTTCGGAAGGAAAGGCTGTCAGGATCATTGACAAGCGCAAGCGTCTGGGAATCAACACCTGAAATGAAATCAGCCTCTGGCTGTGATCATAATAAAAAGGAGGAATAACCATGGCAATCAAGCAGATCTCTATTTTCGTAGAAAACAAGGAAGGCAAGTTAGTGACCATCACCGATGCGATCGCAAACGTAGGCATCGACATCAGGGCGCTGAGCGTTGCCGACACGCAGGATTTCGGCATTTTCCGTCTTATAGTCACCGACCCTGAGGGCGCAAAGAAGGCTCTTGAATATTCAGGCTGTTTTGTTTCGATCACGCAGGTAGTAGGCGTATCCATTCCCGATGAGCCGGGATCACTTGCCAAGATAGTAAGGATACTTGCAAGGTACAACATCAACATTGAGTACATGTATGCGTTCATAACGGTATCGGGCAAGGAAGCAAGCGTTGTACTGAGAGTTGCCGACAATGAAGCTGCCGAAAAGATCCTCGTTGAAAACGGTGTAAAGCTGTTAGAGGAAAGCGACATTGTAAAGTTCTGAGTTAAGTGCGCAGAGCCTTACTCCCTTGT
>CADBPE010000173.1 GCA_902796475.1 uncultured Ruminococcus sp. | reverse complement strand
GACCAAAGGCTCTGCCTTTGGAAACCGCAAGCCTTTGAAAAGGCTTGAGCGAAACTTTTGTGTTGTCGTTTTTGGATTGATATTTTTAGGGGCGCGGGCTACACCTTTCCGCTTGTTTATCTGTGAGCGCGAACACGGGGGCGGCAGCTTGCCGCCGCAAAATCGGGAGCGCAGGCTCTGCGCCAAGCCTTTGAAAAGGCTTGAGCGAAACTTTTGTGTTGTCGTTTTTTGGGTGATATTTTTAAGGGCGCGGACAGCTTGCCGCCATGTTGTGCATCGCTTCAAGACATATCTCGGCATGCCTGAAAAAGTTCTCGACACTTATTCCTTCGTCAGCATCATGTATCTTCGCCGGATCACCTTCAAATACCGGCCCGAATGCAACTCCGCGATTTTTCAGCATCCTCGCATAGGTGCCGCCGCCTGTGGAATATATCCTCGGCTCCTCTCCCGTTATTGTCTTATAAGCATCACGCAGCATAACTATAACAGGCGCATCTTCCTCCATCGAAAGCGGCAGCTCGTGGTTAAGTATCTTCGCATTAAGTCCGTATTCAGCCGCCTTTTTCCTTATGCCTTCAAATACTGCCCCGCTGTCCCTTGTCACAGGATAACGTATGTCTATGAATACCCTTGCCCTTTTATCATCAATATCGGCTACACCGATATTAAGCGTCAAAGCGCCGGATTCCTTGTCGCTGCAGGCTATCCCCAGAGTGGAACCGTCATTTTCAAGACCTATCTCCTTGTCAAGGAAGGTACAAAGACTTCCGAGTCCATCCCTGCCAAAGCCGTCCGCAAGCAGCCTTATAAGGTGGGCTACCGCATTAAGACCGTCCTGCGGTATGCTGGCATGCGAAGCCTTGCCCGCTGCCGCTATCCTCAGACCGTCCATTGTGTAAACGAAATCAAAGCCGCATTCTCTGCCGTCAGCGCAGCGCCTTAACTGATTGTCCTCCCGTTCGGTACAGTCTATAAGTGCGCTTGCCTTGTATGGGACCGCATTTACCGCGCTTCCGCCGCGCAGTGAGGTCAGCAGTGTGCCGTCATGTCTTCCTGCGCTGATCTCCACCTGCATAATGCCCTTTTCACGACAGCATATGCCATAGTCGGAATCAGGCGTGAATGCTATATCGGGCAGCTCTTCATTTTTGAAGTAGACCGTCATGTCATCCATGCCTATCTCCTCTGCCGCTCCAAGAATAAGCCTCAGCCTTCTCTTTGTCTTTATGCCACTGTCCTTGAGAGCCTTCATGCAGTAGAGCGCAACAATTGCCGGTCCCTTGTCGTCTACAACGCCTCTGCCGTAAAACCTGCCGTCCTTTTCGGTAAGACGGTACGGCTCGCAGCTCCAGCCCTCTCCTGCGGGAACAACGTCAACATGCGCAAGTACGGCTGCAAGCTCCTCGCCCTCGCCGTATTCAACATGACCCGCTATCCCTTTGATGTTTCTGGTCACAAAGCCCATCTGACCCGCCCTGTCAAGAACAAATTCCAGCGCTCTTGATGCGCTTTCCTTGTCGGTTGCCGAAACGGATTCTATTCTGATAAGCTCGTCAAGATCACGCAGTATGTCATCCTTGTATTCAAGTATTTTCTCTCCGAAACTCATTCGCTCATCTCCCATACTTATGACTGCTGAAGGAGGCTGCAAATGCTGCAAGCCTCCTTTATTCTTGTGAATTTATATATATTTATGCGCAGCCAAAGAGGTTCATTCCTCTTTGTGTACTATCTCTTCTTCTATTCTGTACCTGGGGCGCTGCTTGACTTCACTGTATATTTTGCCTACATAGCTGCCTACTATGCCGATACAAAGCATTTGCAGACCGCCTATGAACCATATCGAGCATATTGTGGAAGCCCAGCCCGACTGCGCAATTCCCATGCAGTACGACACCAGAGCATAGATAAACCCGATAATACTCAGCACACAGGTAATTATTCCCAGATTTGAAATAAGCTTCAGCGGCTTTACGCTGAATGATGTAATGCCGTCCACAGCAAAGCGTATCATCTTTTTCAGAGGATATTTTGACTCTCCGGCAAAACGCTCATTGCGCTCATAATATACATAGTCGCTTCTGTAACCGATCAGCGGCACGATACCTCTCAGAAACAGATTTACCTCCCTGTACTCCGAAAGAGCGTCTAAAGCCTTGCTGCCTAAAAGCCGGTAGTCGGCGTGATTATAGACTATATCCACACCCAGCATTTTCATGAATTTGTAATAGCCCTGAGCCGTAGTACGCTTGAAAAACGTATCCTTTTTGCGGCTGTTGCGCACACCGTAAACTACCTCGCAGCCCTCGTTGTACTTGTCAATAAACTCGTCTATTACCTCAATGTCGTCCTGAAGATCGGCGTCCAGCGAGATAACGCAGTCGCAGCCGTGTTTTCTGGCAGTCATCAGACCGCTGAGAAGGGCGTTCTGGTGTCCCCTGTTCCTTGAGAGCTTCACTCCGCCCACATACTTGCTTTCGCTGCTCTTTTCGCTGATTATGCTCCATGTTTTGTCCTTGCTGCCGTCATCAACAAACAGCATCCGGCTGTCCTCACTGGCTTTTCCGTCTTTTATAAGCTTTTCAAGCTTGGCGCTGAGTCTTTTGACAGTTTCGTTCAGTACCTCTTCCTCGTTATAACAAGGAATAACAAAATAAACCTTTGTCATTGCGGATTTTTCTCCTTATATGTTTTTATCGTTATCCAAAGCTTTTCAGCTGCCCGATGATTCCTGCGCGGCGGCATTCCTGGGCGACAGCTTGACATTCACGGTATATGTGCCCTCCGCCCAGCACTGTGTAAAGGGATCTTTGAACTCGATCTTCACCGGACGCTCAACATATCCCTCTGTCACGGTGGATTTATCCGACATATCTATCCTTGCCACCACCGAAACCGGCGTAAGCAGATTTATTTTCTGGCTGGGACCTATCACAAGCACCGAAAGCGACTTGTTGGCAACGGCAGCCGTCTGGCTTTCGCCCTGATTCTCGATAACAAAATTGGACTGCTGCAAGGTTATGTTTTTTTCGGTCATTACGCTCATATCGAAGGTCACGGTGGCTTTTTCAAGCGAATTGATATTCTTGCAGGCTGACGATATTTCAAGGTCTACCACAAATTTATTGTTCTGCATCGTCACCTTAGAGAAGTCTATGACCGATGTGCTTACCGCTGTGATATTGGAATCCTTCGGCACAGCAAGCTCGATGGTCGAAGGCTCGACCTGTATCACGCTGCTGTCAAGTTCAAGCAGCTCGGGAATATTGATTATTTTAGGAATGATCTGCACATTCTGTACATACAGTATCTGAACAGTCGCGTCAACCTCGGTTATATCGGCGTTTATATATTTGCTGCTGATCTTTTTTCCGGCGCTGTCATAGAAAACCAGCGGCGCCTTTACAACAGTAGTTTCAGAAAGCGTGGTGTCGATGGTATATTCCGCATCGACCTCGGCAATGCTGTTGACGATGGATTCGGCTCCCGATATCTTCACCGACTGACGCGAAAGCACCGTCTGAGAAACGTAGCGCGAGGGCGCGACAGAGTTCACGGTTATCTTGTCGGTTATCTGCATCACTCTGCCCTCTTCATAGCGGTCAACAAAGACCTTCACGCTTGACGGCGAAACCGACGACTCAAAGGAATAGTCTGTTTTAATGCCGCTTTTTTTAGGTACGAGGTCAATAGTATACTCACCCGGATGATTGATAAAGCTGACGTCGGACGCAGTTATATATATATCATCCTTGGTCACGTTTGTAACTACAAGAGCGTTGCCGGATATCTTCACTTCTGCCTTAACGTCTGCGCCGCTGAAATATTTCAGGTCATTCGTCAGCTCGGGAAGGCTGATGGGTATATCCGTCACCGTGAATATAGTTGACTCCTGCGTGGTGGAAGCCACATATATCCATGAGATGAAGGCAACAAGTATAGAGAAAAACATGACAAATTTATCATTATAAAAGAGCTTGAAGCTCAGCTTATTTTTTAGCTTGTTCATCTTTCTTTCCCTTCTTCGACGCAGAGATGATGGGTGTTCTTTCCGTCTTTTCGTTCTTCTGCGGAACAAGAAGCTCCTCAAGAGCAACATTCAGTGTTTCTCTGGTGTAATCTCTGGTGATATTTCCGTTGACCGCTATTGAGATATTGCCGGTCTCCTCGGAAACCACGACCGCGACCGCATCGCTGTTTTCGCTTATGCCGATGGCAGTCCTGTGTCTGGTGCCAAGTTCGGAGCTTACATGGCTGTTGTTGGCGGTAAGCGGAAGGATACAGCCGGCAGCATAGAGCTTTCCCTCACGCACTATTAGCGCGCCGTCATGCAGCGGCGCCTTATTGAAGAATATATTGCCTATTATCGACACGGAAGGCTCTGCGTCAAGGACAGTACCTGTGTCTATTATATCGCCGAGTCTGGTCTGCCTTTCAAAAACTATAAGAGCGCCTGTCTTTGAGCGCTGGAAATTGTTTGCAGCTTCTGATACCGAGTTGATGACCGCCCTTATCTGCTTGGTTTTTTCCTCGTCCATACCCTTGCTTCCGGAAATGCTGTTCCAGTATTTAGCGATCTTGCTGCGTCCGATATGTTCAAGTGCGCTTCTCAGCTCCGGCTGGAAAACGATAAGCACCGCCAGCACCGAAAACTGGAAGAACGATGAGAACAGCGCATTGAGCATCTTCAGGTTGAAAATTCCCGAAAGGAAGAACGCCACCAGAAGTATCAGAATACCCTTTACAAGCTGTTCGGCTCTTGTTTCACGCACTATTTTTATAAGGTTGTAGATAATGAACGCCACCACCATGATATCAAGGACGTCGGTAGCCCTGAAGGTCATCATCAGCGATACGAATGCGTTATATACATTTACTATGAAATCCCACAAACTGACTTCCTCCATTTCCCGAAACATTGCTTTTTTTACTGCTTTTCAGTTCTGTATGTATGATCTGCCTGTAAAAACACGGCAAGCTGTATTATCCCCATAATATACTTAATTATATTTTATCACAGAACAAAATTTTATCAACTGTTTTTTTTGCAATATTTCAAGCCAGCCGCATAAAACATGATATTTTATACTGCGGCAAGCTGCCGCTCCCGATTTCGCGTTGATAGTTTACCCAAACAGAAATAAACGCATCGCGGCTCCTACTATCTTCCAGCCGCGAGCAGTCAGGTTTCGGTCTGTTTTAATTGCGCCCTCTTGAATATGTATTAGACAACAGATCATATCAGGGTGTAAGAGGGCACCAGCCCTCTTAGAAGAATTCCCCTCTTCCTTTGGAAGAGGGGCAGGGGTGATGGTAACGCCCGCAGGGCGTTTTGACGGAGATCCT
>CADBPE010000172.1 GCA_902796475.1 uncultured Ruminococcus sp. | reverse complement strand
TTTTTTGAGAGGGGACGCCCTGCGCAAGAGGGCGTCCCCTGCTGACAAGCTTGTAATAACAACCTTCTGCCGTAAGGCAGCACATTAATGCATAGTATAATACACTATCTGAAGTGTATTTCTACCCCAAAACTAAATCTGCACAGGCGCAGAGCCTGCGCTCCCTAATTTGCGATGTTAGTTTACTCTTTCGGAAACAAACGCATCGCGGCTCTTACTATTTTCCAACCGCGAGCAGTGCATTTTCGGTCAGTTTTTCTGATAACGCGAAATCGGAACCGGCAGCTTGCCGGCGCAAGAGGGCGTCCCCTGCTGACAGGTTATGAAAAAGTATCCTCACCGCCGCAAGGCGGTGACAGAAATCATTAAGTTGATAACATTTCCCGACCCCGAAAATACTGTGATGTTCTTTTGGAAAAAAAAAGCTGCCGCACATTTTTATCTGTGCGGCAGCATACTTTTGTATTAAAATTTATAGATACCTGTCTTAATATGAATAACATACAATGTGAATAATATCATCTAATATCATAATGTGAACTATAATCCCACACACCCACAATGTGATAAATATTCATCAGGAATTTCGTCTTACAAAAATCATTTATCACTCGTCTTTGCTGTCGGGCTTCCTGATCTCGATCTTGCCGTAAAGAGAGGTATCGGGTCTTTCGTTGATGCTCTCCCTTACCGCGCTTGAAGAACTGTCGTCCTCAAAGCTGCTGAAAACACTGTCCTGAGGATGATACTCACCTTCGGAATACTGTCTTCTCTGGTATCCGCTGGAACGGGGTCTCTTGTTATAAGTGCCGTCCTTGTTGAAATTGCTTGATCTGTCTCTGTCGCCCCTGCGGTAGCCTCTGTTGTAAGAGGGCTTGTAGTCCGGGTCGGGTCCGATAACAACATGGCGGTGCATATTCTCTCCCTCGCTCCATGATGTAGCGCCCTTTACCCTCTGAACAGCCGTATGGATGATCCTTCTCTCGTAAGGATTCATCGGCTCAAGAGAGGTCTTTATGCCGGTCTTTACAGCCTTGAATGCAAGCTTGCGGCCAAGTATCTCAAGCGTTTTTTCTCTCTTTTCCCTGTAATTGCCGATATTGATGGAAATTCTGTAATAGCTGTCGTCCACATGGTTTGCCACAAGACCTGCCAGATACTGCAGAGCATCCAGTGTCTCTCCCCTGTGACCTATGATAAAACCGACGTCTTCGCCTTCAATGTTTATAACGGCGCCGCCTTCGACCTCTTCAGATCTCATTTCGATATCATTGATGCCCATTTTTGAAAGCACTGTCCTGAGATAATCCTCAGCGCACTCCAGCGGAGTTACCTTTACAAATGCTCTCACCTTTGCCGGATTTCCTCCGAAAATACCGAATTTTTTCTTTTCAGGCTGCTGCAGCACCTCGTATTCGGTGCTGTCCGGATCAGTCCCGAGCTGGCTGCATGCCTGCTTCAGCGCCTCCTCTATGGTGTCGGCGGTTGCAATAAATTCGCGGATCATTTCTTTTCCCCCTGTTTCTTACCATCGTTTTTTAGACTTTTTTTGCTTGTATTTTTCTTCATCCGTTACCGTTTTCTTTTTTGAGATCTGTGAGGGAGCAACATATCCCGGTACATCAATGTACTTTACCTCAGCCTCCTGCTGACGGCGCAGTACGACCCTGTGTGCTTCGTCACGGGCCTCAATTATGCTCGCATTATAATAAACGTTGAGGATAAACGACTGAATAAATCCGAGAACCGTAGATGCGATCCAGTAGAAACCGACAGCGCCCGGTACATTGAAGGCGATCCATGCTGTGAAAAGGGGCATGAGCAGAATGAAAATGAACATGCATCCCTTCATCTGAGTACCGTTCATCTTCTGCATAACGATCATGCTGCCTACTGACGTAATAAAACAAAGTACGGGAATGAGCCACATCATAGACGCAAAAGAGCAGGAATTAGGCGTGGCAAGAAGATCCCAGCCAAGGAAGTTGAAGCCGCCTGCAAATTCATTTATGCGGCTTGCCTCGTCCGCAGTAAAGAGCATATCTCCTGCGGCGTCCTTGAAATTATTCTGGAGAAGACCGAAATATTTAAGAATATATATCTGTCCATAGTTATTACCGCTGAAGCTGGTTCCGAGACCCGGAAGCGCTCCTACGGTATTAAGAGCTATGTTTATCTTGTCTGCTGCGATATGAAGCGTATTTGCAAGCGGGTTGATAACAGAATAATACACGCCCAGCATAACGAACATCGGCGCTAACATCGGCAGACAGCCTGCGCTCATGCTGACATTTTCCTTCTGCATAAGCTTCTGAATCTCCATCTGGGCGCCCAGTCTGTCCTTGCCGTATTTGTCATATATTTCCTTCTGCTTTTTCTGGAACCTCGCATTGGCTGCCATGGATCTCTGCTGCTTTATTGAGAAAGGCAAAAGCAAAAGCTTGACTATCAGCGTAAAGATAATAATGGCGATACCGAAATTCTTGACGATATAGAAGGCTGCAAAAAGGATATATCCGAACAGACTTCCTATCAGGTTAAAAATTTGTACCATTTACCAAAAACCATTCCTTTCAATGTCTTTCCATATCTGATCGTGATGTTAATTAATGGAAAAGACCCTTCTTCTTTTTATAATAAAAATATATATTTTCTCAGTCTGACCAAAGGACAGAGCTGTTATTTTCGGAGCTGCAAACAAAAAATCAATCCTTATCTGAAGGATATTTTATACGTTTCGGCTTTTTCCGGAACCTTCTGCGGGCTCTTTTTTCGGGTACGGGATCGTATCCGCCGCGTGAGAAGGGGTTGCAGCGCAAAATGCGCCAGACAGTCAGGGCAGTGCCCTTTATGGCGCCGAAACGTTCGATCGCCTGTATCCCGTAGACGGAGCAGACGGGAAAATATTTGCACGAAGGAGGGGTATAAGCCGAAATACACCTCTGATATAGCCTAATAAGCCAAATAAGCGGGCGCTTCATCTCAAAACACCCGCATCCTTCAGCTCTTTTTTCATTGCCTTGAGAACATCATAGCTTTTGACAAACGGAGTTTTGCTCCTTGCCACAAAAACCAGATCGAAGCCCGGCGTGATGTTATCCGAAAGTTCCCGGAAGGCTTCTCTGATGACTCTTCTGGCTCTGCTGCGCAAAACCGCTTTTCCTACCTTTTTTCCGGTGGTTATGCCTATCCTGACATTACCGGTCCGGTTTTTCAAAACGTAAGCAACGAGCAGGGGAGATGCGAATGATCTTCCACGGCTGTAAAGACGGCGAAAGTCTCTGTTCTCCTTTAGGGTGATCATCTCACTCATAATACATCATCCTGTGACAATAATTTTTTGACTCTCCGCCTGCGCGCCCAAACATTCCATGAAAAAGCCGATCAATAGGAAAGTCTCTTTCTTCCCTTAGCTCTTCTGCGGGAAAGAACCTTGCGTCCGTTAGATGTTGACATTCTCTTTCTGAAACCGTGCTCCTTTTTTCTGTGGAGCTTCTTCGGCTGATACGTTCTCAGCATTAGAAATTCCTCCTTTCAGGAAGGCGCTGACGCACCTGACATTAGTATCCAAGATATAAACTTGCACTTTAGAATTATAAACCAAAACATAGCGTTCTGTCAACCGGAAATTTAAAAAAATTTGCTCTTATATGCTGCGCTTCAAGGATAATTCTGTAATAATTTCAGTAATATTACCCTCTGTAAAATAATACTGAGCATAGCTGACAGTCCGCAGCTTTTTTTAAACTTTTCCACCGTGAAAATGACGAATGTTGAAAAAATATTTGAAATATAGAAATATGTGTGATATAATTATCCTTGTATAAGTGTTTATCTGAGGTAAAGGCTCGGCAAAGTCTGATACACTATGAAGAGCGCTGCGGCAGCAGCTGCTGCCAAATTTTTAAGATCAGGAGGAAGTACAAGTCTATGGATTCATTCAATGAAGCATGGGGAATAATCTGCGACTACTGCAAAGAAAGAATTACTGATGTTGCATACAAGACGTGGATAAGCAAGATCGAGCCAGTAAATCTGGACTTCACACAAGGCAAAGCTATACTGATGGTCCCGGGGGATTTTCACCGCCAGACCCTGATAAGGGGCTATATGAAGCTCCTGAACGATGCTTTCGCAAATGTTTTCGGACCGGGAATAGAGATAACCTTCACGATCCCGGACGAGGAGCCTGTAAAAGAGCAGGAAAATCCGGACGCCATTATGGACGCCGATTATGAGTATACCTTCGATACGTTTATCGTAGGATCATCAAACAAGTTTGCTCACGCAGCGTCACTGGCAGTGGCAACAAATCCGGGAAAAGCCTATAACCCGCTTTTCATCTACGGAAATTCCGGACTGGGCAAAACTCACCTTCTTTACGCGATAAGAAATGAGATAATCCGCAACGACCCGAACAAGACCATTACTTATGTAAAGGGCGATGATTTCACCAACGAGTTCATCGAGTCGCTGCAGAATGCGACTACCAGTGAGTTCCGCCAGAAGTACAGGAAATCGGACGTTCTTCTTGTCGATGATATCCAGTTCATCGGAGGCAAGGAGCGTACCCAGGAGGAATTTTTCCATACATTCAATACTCTCAGGGAAGCAAACTGTCAGATAGTACTGACATCTGACCGCCCGCCCAAGGAGATAAAGACACTTGAGGACAGGCTCCGCAGCCGCTTTGAATCCGGTCTGCTCGCAGATATCCAGCCGCCGGATTACGAAACACGCATGGCTATCATAAAGAGAAAGGCAGAGCTGCTTGAGTTTATCCTGCCAGACGATGTTACCGAATATATAGCAACCCGCCTTAAAACGAACATCAGACAGCTTGAGGGCGTCGTGAAGAAACTGAAAGCGAAGAACCAGCTCTATGGCGAAAAGATAACCATAAACGTAGCCCAGAAGACCATTTCTGACATACTCAACAACGATCAGCCGCCGCCGCTCACAGTAGAAAAGATCATTGATGAGGTAGCGCATACCTACGGCGTAACGAGCGATGATATCCGTTCCCAGAAGAGGAACTCGACCATATCAAACGCAAGGCAGGTAGCCATATACGCAGTAAGAGAGATAACCTCCCTCTCAATGAAGAGCATCGGCGAGGAATTCGGCGGAAGAGATCACTCTACAATAGTATACGCCATAAACCAGATAGAAAAGAACATGAGCAAGGATCCCGCCCTGAAGTCAACGGTAGATGACATTATCAAGAACATCAGAGACCGATAATATTTTCAACATGCAGTTGAAACAGATTCAACTTATCAACAAAAGCTGTTGATACAGAGAAATTCAGAGTTTTCAACACTTTCAAATATTTCAACAAGTTTTCAACATTCCACCAACATGATTCAACAGTCATGTTGATAAAAACAAAAGCTTCAAAAAGCTTTAACCCGGACTCAACCAGAATTCAACAGGGACAGATTTCCTGAAAAACCGAATTTTTCAAGTAATGTCACGGTTATCAACAAATCAACCGCCACTATTACTACAACTAAAATATATAACTGTTATAACAAAGCCAAAACGAAAAGGAATGATAAAATGAAATTTTCCTGCAGCAAGCAAAAGCTCAACGAGGCTGTGTTGAATGTACAAAGAGCCGTATCCTCAAAATCAACAATGCCTGCGCTTGAAGGAATATTGATAAAAGCAGAAAACGGCAAGCTCACACTGACAGGTTACGATCTGGAAATAGGCATAACGACCTCAATAGACGCAAGGATATACGTTGAAGGCGCAATAGTTGCCGGAGCAAGGCTCTTTTCAGACATTATAAGAAGAATGCCCGAAGATCAGATAGAAATCGAGACCGATGAAAAGCTCACCATATATATAAGAAGCGGAAAATCGGACTACAAGATAATCGGCATACCTGACAACGAATTTCCCGAACTCCCGACAATAGCCGCAAGCGATCCTGTAAATATAGACGGAAAGCTTCTGCGCAGCATGATAGGTCAGACAATATATGCAATTTCTGACAAGGACATAAAACCTGCACACAAAGGCTCTCTGTTTGAGATCGAGAACAAAACAATAAAGATCATATCCGTAGACGGATACAGACTTGCTGTACGCAAGGAAAACATAGATATTGACTGCGAGAAAAAATTCATCGTTCCCGGCAAGTCGCTTGCAGAGGTACAGAAGCTCATCAGCGACAACACCGAAAATGTTGTGATAACAGCCGGAAGCAGACACATAATTTTCCGGATCGACGAATATTCCATCATAACAAGGCTCATCGAGGACGAATTTATGAACTACAAGGCTGCAATTCCCACCCAACATTCAACCGAGATGAGAGTAAACACCAGAAAGTTCATTGACACTATCGACAGAATGTCGCTGATGCTCAACGAAAGAATGAAAAGCCCAATCAGATGCCGTGTGGACAACGGAACCATAAAAACCTCGTGCAACACACCGCTCGGTCAGGCTTATGACGAATTTGAAGCGGATATCGAAGGCGAGGATCTTGAGATCGGATTTGACAACAAATATATGCTTGACGCTCTCAAGAACACCGAAACGGATGAGGTAAGAGTTCACATGAACGGACCTCTCAGTCCGATAGTCCTGATGCCCAGCGAAGGCGACAGCTTCATTTTCCTGGTGCTTCCTGTGAGGTTAAGAAATGACAAATGAAAAATTTACGCTGAAGGATAACGAGGAATATATAAGGCTCTGCGATCTGCTGAAAATGACCGGCGATTTTGAAACAGGCGGTCAGGCAAAGGTCGCCATACAGGCGGGAGAGGTCCTCGTAAACGGCGAAGTATGCACCCAGCGCGGAAAGAAAATGCGCCGGGGAGACAAAGCGCTCTGCGCCGGCAGGGTAATTGAGGTGTGCTGATTTGTTCATAAAAAGTATAGCCTTTGAAAATTACCGCAATCTGGAAACAGACATATTTTTTCCGGCAAAGGGAATAAACGTAATTTACGGTGACAATGCTCAGGGTAAGACAAACCTGCTGGAATGTATATGGCTCTTCACAGGAGGAAGATCATTCCGTGGAGCAAGAGACACCGAGCTTGTCGCTTTTGGAAAGAAATATTCCAGGATATCCCTTTGCTTTGATTCGGAGGAAAGGGAACAGGGAATAGAGATCACAATAAGCGGCGGCAAACGCAGCGCCGTACTGAATGACGTTCCCAAAAAGCTGATGTCGCAGATAATAGGCAGCTTCTGCGCAGTGGTATTTTCACCTAACCACTTAGGACTTATCAAAAACGGTCCCGAAGACAGAAGGAACTTCATAGATGCGGCTCTTTGTCAGATAAAACCGTCCTATGCGATACTTCTCAGCCGCTACAAAAGAGCGCTCAACGAAAGAAATGCCCTGCTGAAGGATATCCCAAGGCACAGAGAACTTGAAGATATGCTTGATGTGTGGGACGAAAAGCTTGCCGATATCGGAGTGAGGATATCCGGTGAACGGCGAAAATATGTAAAAATGCTTTCTGAACCTGCGTCAGGCTTTTAC
The DNA here is from genome assembly GCA_902796475.1 of uncultured Ruminococcus sp. Classification (GTDB taxonomy): domain Bacteria; phylum Bacillota; class Clostridia; order Oscillospirales; family Acutalibacteraceae; genus UBA1213. The sequence continues at coordinate 9,601 of CADBPE010000172.1, read as the reverse complement.
GGAGGGATATCCTCCGGAAAAGAGATTCTCGTACTTGAATACAGATCAAGTCTGACGGACAGCGGACAGACCGAAGCTCAGGAGCTGAAAAACAACATAATATCCGCTCTTGAAGCCCGCAGACAGGATGATATCATCTGCGGCTATACGACGGTAGGAGTTCACCGGGACGATCTCTCTATAAGGATAAACGACAGGGAAGCAAAAAAGTTCGCGTCACAGGGACAGCAAAGAAGCGCTGTACTTGCCATGAAGCTTGCCGAAGCCTGCGTTATCGGAAAAGAAAGGGGAGAGACGCCCGTTATCCTGCTTGATGACGTACTGAGCGAGCTTGATCCTAAAAGACAGAATTATCTTCTGAATAAATTGGAAGGCATGCAGGTCTTTATCACCTGCTGCGAGGAAATAAAGGATACCGAAAACAAGGTAAAAATAGAAAACGGAAAAATATTTTCTGTGGAGGAATAATACTTGTATCTTCATCTGGGAAACGACACTATTATCAGAAAAGACGACATAATAGGGATTTTCGATCTGGAGGGTTCCACCGTTTCGGGCAGGACAAGAGATTTTCTTGCGTCAGCCGAGAAAAGCGGGAACATAGTGAACGTATCGGCAGAGCTGCCGAAATCATTTGTGCTGTGCCGTGAAAAGGACGGATTCAGGATATACATTTGTCAGCTTTCACCGGTCACTCTGATAAAGAGAGCCTCTCAGATGAATATTACAGGAGAATGACATATACCCGAAAGATAAGGAAAGGAATGATACTGCGGTGTCAAATTCATTTAAACTGCCGAGATGTCCGTATTGTCACAAAAAAATATCCTACATAGGTTCAATGTTCATGAAGACAAAGGGCGAGCATAACTGCACTTCCTGCAAGTGCATATCAAATGTTGTGATAAGCAGAGGCGCATACGCTCTTGCAAGCGCTGTGTGCATTGCAGCGCTGCTTATAGTGGTGCTGTACACTTTGGGAGGAAATCACGGCAGCTTTATGGGCATAGCCTGTGTGCTGGCGCCGTTTATCATTTTTTACATTACTGTACCGTTCTTTGTGAAGCTTATCCCATGCAAGGATAAGTCGGCAGTAAACAAGATACTTGAAAAGAGAGCTTCCGCAATGCCAAACGAAACGGCAATGGAGGCTATACAGAATGCCGCAAAGCCCGTGACTCTTGATGTGGAGGATGATTTTTCCGCAAGATTCATGAAGGCTAAAAAGAGTACCATAGAGAAAAACGGTCTTAACGGACAGGAGTATCAGCCTGTCGAGGGAGAGCCGGAGGACATAGGAAACACGAAAATAGATTTTGAGATAACCGAGGATAAAATAACAGAGGGCGAAAATTACTCTGACGACAATATCACCCAAGCCGGAGAATATGAACAGCCGGAGGAATACGCCGAAGACTACGAATACGAGCAGCCGGAAGGATACGCCGAAGGCGCCGGATATGAGCAGCCGGAAGGATACGCCGAAGACTACGAATACGAGCAGCCGGAAGGATACGCCGAAGGATACGAATACGAGCAGCCGGAAGGATACGCCGAAGGATACGAATACGAACAGCCCGGAGAATATACCGGAGACGAATATGAAAATGATGCAGACCGCAAAAACCAATATTGAAAAAGCTATCCGTCCGATAGTAAACTGATAAAATTTGCGGCACGAAAATAAATACAAGTTTTTTAGGAAAGGGGTCCGGGGGAGAACCCTTTGTTCCTAACAAAGGGGTTCCCCCGGAGAAACTCGCAGCAGGAAAAGAGGAGATATATGCCTAAATATCAGGTTTGTCCATATTGCCGGGCAAAATACAGATATAAAGACGTAAATTCCATAAAGGGAAAGCAGCTGAAATGTTATCGATGCAAAAAGCGTTTTGCGGTAAAGAAGATATACAAAGCCGTACCAATAGCCATAGCCTGCATTCTGATGGTGATAGCAGATCTGACGCTGTTCAATACGGTGCCGGATATCAGAAAAGAAACATTCATTCTTATAGTTCTTATGGATGCGGCTGTCATACTGACGGCGTTTGTCATATCTCCGCTTTTTGTAAGATTTTACGGGCTGCCGAAAAGACTGCGGAAGGAAGATAAAGAATAGCAGAAAGAAACGATAGAACAGCGCACAGAACCGGCGTTCCGAAGCAGAAAAACTCAGAGAATGCCGCTCACCCCTATGGATATATTATCCGCAGACATGAATGAGCTGCGGACAGTGAAAATTCCGTAAGGGAACAAGGAGGTACAGAAATATGGAGCTGAACGAAATATCTCAGACAACCGAAAAATACGGAGCTGACGAAATACAGGTGCTTGAAGGACTGGAGGCTGTCAGAAAGCGTCCCGGAATGTACATCGGTTCCACAGGACCGAGAGGACTTCATCATCTTGTTTATGAGATCGTGGACAACTCAATAGACGAGGCTCTGGCAGGCTACTGCACAAAAATAGATGTGCGGATACTTCCCGGCGAAATAATAAAGGTCACCGATAACGGACGAGGGATCCCCGTAGGCATACAGCCTAAGCTGGGGATACCTGCGGTAACGGTCGTGTTTACGGTGCTTCATGCGGGAGGAAAATTCGGCGGCGGAGGCTATAAGGTCGCCGGCGGACTTCACGGCGTGGGCGCATCCGTTGTAAATGCTCTTTCCGAGTGGATCGAGGTAGAGGTCTGTGACGGAAAGGACGTGTACCGTCAGCGTTTTGAAAGAGGAAATCAGGTGACTGAGCTTGAAAAGATCGGTACCGGCACAAAGACAGGCACTACGGTCACCTTCAAGGCAGATCCGGAGATATTCACGGAAACCGACGTCTATGACTACGAGGTCCTTTCCACAAGACTGAGGGAGCAGGCTTTTCTGAATGCCGGAGTACATATCGAGCTTACCGATGAGCGTGATCCGGAAAATATCGTGAACAACGATTTTTGCTATGAGGGCGGAGTTTCCAGCTTTGTCGATTATATCCATAAAAAAAGGGCGCTGGACGTTATCCATCCGGATATCATACATTTTCAGGCAAAGAACGATGACGACACCGCTTCTGCGGAGATCGCCATGCAGTATAACGAAAGCTACAATGAGCTTATACTTTCATTTGCAAACAATATCCATACAAATGACGGCGGAACTCACGAAGAGGGCTTCAAGCGCTCACTTACACGAGTGATGAACGACTATGCAAGAAAGTTCAATCTCATAAAAGAGGGCGAAAAGAACCTCAGCGGCGAGGATGTGAGAGAAGGTCTTACCGCAGTAATAAGCGTAAAGCTCAAAGACGCCCAGTTTGAGAGCCAGACAAAGGCAAAGCTTGGCAATACGGAGATGAGAACTCTTGTAGACAAGCTTGTAAGCGATAAGCTGGAGCAGTATCTTGAAGAAAACCCCGCTACTGCAAAGGCTATTTTTGAAAAGGCGCTCATGGCAGCAAGGGCAAGGGATGCCGCAAGAAAAGCCAGAGATCTTGCAAGAAGAAAAACGGCTATGGAGGGCGCGGGTCTGCCCGGAAAGCTTGCCGACTGCCAGTCAAAGAATGTTGACGAAACAGAAATATACATCGTTGAGGGCGATTCCGCAGGAGGTTCGGCAAAGGGCGGCCGTGACAGGCGCTTTCAGGCTATACTTCCGCTTTGGGGCAAGATGCTCAACGTTGAAAAGGCAAGGCTCGACAAGGTATACGGAAATGACAAGCTCATGCCGGTCATCACGGCTCTCGGCTGCGGTATCGGAGACGATATAGACCTGAGCAAGCTGCGCTACGTCAAGATAATCATTATGGCTGATGCCGATGTTGACGGCTCGCATATCAGAACGCTGATGCTTACGTTTTTCTTCCGCTTTATGCGCCCGCTTATAGAGGAGGGGCATATATACATTGCTCAGCCGCCGCTTTACAGGATAACCAAGGGCAAGGAACACCACTATGCTTATTCCGATCAGGAAAGGGATAAGATCATGGAGGAGCTTGGCGGCAAGTATGAGATACAGCGCTATAAAGGTCTTGGTGAAATGGACGCCGAGCAGCTTTGGGAAACTACTATGGATCCCGCCACAAGAATAATGCTCCGTGTGGAGATGGAGGACGCAGCCGCAGCCGACGAGGTATTTACCATACTCATGGGCGACAAGGTAGAGCCAAGAAGAGAGTTTATTGAGAAAAATGCAAAATATGTTCAGAATCTTGATGTATGACATTTAAAAGGAGAAAGAACGTATGAAAAAATATATTTTTCTCTTATGCTCTGTGCTTATGATAGTGTTTGCTGCCGGATGTTCTGGCGCCGGAAATAACGGCGCTTCTCAGCAGGCGTCAGGCAGCGGACCGGCAGCTTCAGGTCAGGTATCAGGCGATGCAAAAGCCGACCCTTATATTCAGACTGATGATCCGGAAATAATGAAGGTACTGGACGACTTTATCGGAGGTCTTGACCTGTCGGATATTGAAGGCTTTAAAAAGAGCTTTTCAGTCAGCTCCGGCGATGATTATATTGCACAAAGCTACGGATCAATGAAGGACGGTCTGATAATGGGCGAGAAGACCTGCATATATCACGAAAACGGAGAGTACATTTTTGTGTTTAAATCCATACTTAAAGCAGAGGGCGGTGTTCAGAGGATAAACACCCTGTATCTTGTAACAGAGGACGGCGCTGTTAAGGCTCTGCTGAATGTTGACGCAATGCAAAGGGTGTATGATGCGATGCAGAAATATAAATGTCCCGAATGCAGCGACGGCATACTGCCTGACGGAGGCAAGTGTCAGAACTGCGGCGGATTCGGATATATTCTGCATGAAAACGAAATTTCGGAAGTGACAAAGGAGACAATATGAAAGACATAGATGACAGTTTAAACAGTGACATTCACAAACCTGATGAGGAAGATCAGACAGAGATAAACGAGGACAATCCCGAATGGGACGGCACCGAGAGCGAGCTTGTGGCAGATGATGACGCCGAAGATTACGAGATACCCGAAACCGGCATAAAGCTCTCCTATGTGATGACCGAAAAGGAAATGTACAGGTGCCTTTACAACAGCGATATTTATAAAACAAAGGGTACAAGAGCGGTATTTTCTACCGTTGTGTTTGCGCTGGCTGCGGTGTGCTTTATATTTGCTTATATATACACCGAGGGTCAGTTTAAACCGTATAATCTGTTTTTCGGTATTTTCTGCGCCGTAATGATAGCCGTTGTCTGGCTTGTGCCGTATTTTCATATAAAAAGCATGGCAAAGATAGCCGCAAACGGCAAGAAGATCGATGCGGAAATATATCCCGATCATATAGATATAGGCAGCGGGAGCGGCGCCTGGAGCATTGAGCTTGACGGGAACTGCTATCTGTCGGAATTTGACAATATTTTTATGATAAGCCTGAAGGACAGGAGCTTTGCTATTCCTGAAAGAGTCATTGAACCGGAGGTATACAACGAGATAAAGGCAATACTTGTATCCGGTACCAGACCGAAGGAATAATGCTGCTGCCGCAATGGAGTGATAAATATGAGATGTGAGACTCACATTACAGCAAGATATGCCGAGACCGATCAGATGGGGATAATACATCATGCGGTATATCCGGTGTGGTTCGAGGCTGCGAGGACAGAATACATAAAGGTGGCGGGCATAACCTATACACAGCTTGAAAAGTCGGGGATAATGCTGCCGCTTTCGGAACTGAGCTGCAAATATTATATTCCTGTTCATTACGAGGACGAGGTAACTATAATCACCGAAACAGTGAAGCTTACTTTTTCGAGAGTGGTATTTCGCTACCGGGTTATGCTGAACGGCAATTTGATGGCGGAAGGCTCGACTACTCATGCTTTTGTAAGCACAGAGAGCTTCCGGCCCGTCAATCTTAAAAAGGTCATGCCTGATTTTTATGAGCAGCTCAAGGGCTCTGTCACAGAGGAATAAACATGGCGGATAATATTTACAACTCTCTGATAGCAGAATTTCAGCAGGCTGCTTCTTTTGATGATTACAAAAACGCATATATGCTCTACGATCTCCGACACGGCAGTTCGAAGGGGCGGGAATGGAAAGCCTCAGTATTTTTTGTATTGGCAGTAGGCGCAGTATGGTATGCGTCCGTTCAGCACTTCCGGCTGAATGAGCTGATAATGCCGGCGCTCGTGCTTGTAATAAGTGTGTATATGTGTGTTTACTATCTGTTTATAGTGCCGTCAAGGTCTGCAAACAGGGCAGAACGGATATATAAAAGCTCGTGGTACATTTCAAGAGAGAAGCAGTACAAATTCTATCGGGATAATTTTACATATAAAAATGAGTATGAGTATCAGAAAAGATACTATACAGAGATATACGACTGCATTGAAACAAAGGACACCTTCATTCTTATAGGCGGACTTGAAAATTCTCTTACGGTGATAGACAAAAGACAGCTTGACCCAAAGCAGAGGGAAGCTTTGTCGTCGCATTTTCGCAGTGAGATGATAAGACAGTACCGCAATACCGAAGGAAAAAGGAAATGAGCGCTATGGAAAAGGCTCTTTTTGAAGCGACATTCCTCATCACGAAAGAGGATATCATAAATATGAATACCGACCGTGAAAGGCTTTCCGTATCGGGAAAGAAGAAAATTGCTCTTTATGCTGCGGGAGTGGCTGCAATATGCGCAGGAGTGCTCCTTCTGCTGAATTTCCGTGACAGCCTTTATCATGCTATTTGCTGGTCGCTGCTGATACTGATAGGACTTTACTGCATATCCTATTATGAGGTGATAAGTCCGGCGCTCACAAGGGCGCAGTCATCGAGATTCTACGAGGTATTCAAAAGCTCGATACATTCAAGGACGATCCGTATTTATGCGGAAAAGATAGATATTATATCCGAAGAAAGAAAAATAAGGCTCCCACATGAAAACATACACAGCATTGCAGAGGGAAAAAACACGGTGCTTATATATACCGATGAATCAAATTTCTGTTTTGTTCCAAAACGTGTGCTTGACGAGGGAATTCTTGAAAAAATAAGAAAAATAAAAAATTAAAGGCTCCGTTCCCTGATGGGAGCTGAGTATTTGTCGATTTTTAGAAAAGAGGTGCGTTGACTTTGGATACTGAACAGAATGAAAGAGAGTCCAAGATCATAGACGTAGATATAGAGGGGGAAATGAAAAAATCCTTCCTTGATTATTCAATGTCTGTTATCGTTTCAAGAGCTCTGCCGGATGTAAGGGACGGTCTGAAGCCTGTTCACAGAAGAATATTATACTCTCAGTATGAGGACAATCTGACGCCGGACAAGCCGTATAAAAAATGCGCTACTACGGTCGGTAACGTGCTGGGCAGATATCATCCTCACGGCGACAGCTCGGTATATGAAGCTCTGGTAAGACTTGCGCAGGATTTCTCAATGCGCTACACGCTTGTGGACGGTCACGGAAACTTTGGTTCTGTGGACGGCGACCCGCCTGCTGCTTATCGTTATACTGAGTCAAGAATGAGCAAGATCAGCGTTGAGATGCTCACAGATATAGACAAGGAAACCGTTGACTTCATACCAAACTATGACGACAGCCGCAAGGAGCCGTCGGTGCTGCCTTCAAGGTTCCCGAATCTGCTGGTGAACGGCTCTACCGGTATAGCGGTAGGCATGGCTACGAATATCCCGCCGCATAATCTCAGAGAGGTCATCGACGCCGTAAATTATGTTATCGACAATCCCGACGCCACTCTTGACGGCATCATGCAGTTCATAAAGGGTCCCGATTTCCCCACAGCGGGCATTATCATGGGACAGAGCGGCATTAAAGCGGCTTACGCTACGGGCAGGGCAAAAATTACGGTCCGCGCAAGAGCTGAGATAGTTGAGGATAAGAACGGCCGTTTCAAGATAATAGTCACCGAGCTTCCTTATCAGGTGAACAAGGCAAGACTTGTAGAGAGCATTGCCGATATGGTAAAGGACAAGCGGATAGAGGGCATTTCAAATATAGACGACCACTCCGACAGGAACGGCATGCACATTGAAATATCGCTCAAGAGAGAAGCTTCTCCGAATGTTGTGCTGAACAGCCTTTACAGAAACTCGCAGATGCAGATAACCTACGGCATCATTCTTTTAGCGATCGTGAACGGTGTGCCGAAGATACTCACCCTGAAGGATATACTTCAGAATTATATAGATTTCCAGGTCGATGTTATTACCAGAAGGACTGTCTATGATCTGAGAAAGGCAGAGGAAAGGGCGCATATACTTGAAGGTCTGAAAATAGCGATAGATTTTATTGATGAGGTAATACGCATAATCCGTTCTTCAAAGGATCAGCCCACAGCAAGAATGAATCTTTCGCAAAGATTCGGACTTGACGATGCGCAGACTCAGGCAATAGTCGCCATGCGTCTTGGACAGCTTTCAGGTCTGGAGCGTGAGAAGATCGAGGAGGAGCTTGCCGCTCTTGTAGAGAAGATCGCAGATTACAAGGATATCCTCAGCAACGGAGAGAGACTTTTAGGCATTATAAAGACCGAGCTCAACGCTATACGCGCAAAGTTCGGTGATGAAAGACGCACACAGATTGAATCTGTAAGCGGCGAGGTGGATATTGAGGATCTTATACCTTATGAGGACTGCGTTGTCACAATGACCAACTTTGGTTATGTGAAGCGTCAGAAGGTGGACACATACCGCACCCAGAAACGAGGCGGCAGAGGAATTTCAGGCATGAACCGCCGTCAGGAGGATGTTGCAACGGATATGTTTGTTGCCGGTACTCATGATTATGTTCTGTTCTTCTCGAATCTTGGCAGGGTATACCGCATGAAGTGCTACATGATACCCGAGGGTTCAAGAACATCAAAGGGTATGAACATAAACAATCTTCTTCCGCTTGCGCCTAATGAGAAGGTCACCTCGATGATAAAGATGCCCGAAGAGGGCGGCGAGGACATGTATCTTGTGATGATAACCAAAAAGGGCATTATCAAGAGGACAGCTACCAAGGAATTCAAGAGCACACGCAAGGGCGGACTTATCGCTATAACAATAGATGATGACGACGAGCTTGTATGGGTACGTCTGACTGACGGAAATTCGGAGCTGTTGGTTGCTACGCGCAACGGCATGGCTATACGCTTTAATGAAAATGAGGTCCGTGACGTGGGCAGATCTGCAAGAGGCGTGAAGGCTATCAGGCTGCGTGGTGACGACAGCGTTATCGGAATGTCAATACTCAGAGAGGGCGCATACATACTCACTGTATCCGAGAAGGGATACGGCAGACTTACCCCACAGGATGAATACCGCTTACAGTCCAGAGGCGGCAAGGGAGTAGTAAACTATCTTACCCAAAAGCTTGGAAAGGTCGCAGCTATCAAGGCGGTTGATCTTGATGACGATATCATACTCATATCGGACAGCGGCATAATAATCAGGATAAAAGCTTCATCTATAAGCGTATATTCAAGATACAGCAGAGGTGTTATCGTGATGAAGATGGACGATAACAGCAAGGTCGCCACCATATCGAGAGCTCCGAGGGAGGAATCTGCTGATAATGATGAAGATGATCCTGACGATCAGGAGGAGCAGGGAACAGTCAGACCGTCGGAGGA
>CADBPE010000171.1 GCA_902796475.1 uncultured Ruminococcus sp. | reverse complement strand
TTTGGCATAAGATTCTCTCCTTTTAATAAAATAAGATGAATATGATGCGTAAAGGGCAACAGGGACAATCACTTCTGTCAGCCTTATCATAAAAGCCGTTACAAGCTTATGTTTATCAATGTTTTTACTGACAGTCGTATTATAGCAAATCATATACATTATAGCATACCATATACAATAATGGTATAACCATTTTGGATAACAATAATTTTTTTACTTTTTGATCAAAATCACGGACATTCTGCCCAGTATAAATTGTTTGAATTTGATTATTATTTATGTTTGTTTATTGCCCATAATGTGCTATAATATATAGAGTATCATGGACGGATGAAAACCCGGCACGACCCGTCTTATGAGATCCTAAGGATACTGATTTTTCACAATTATTTTGCTGTATGTAATTTTTCAGGAGGTGACCCGTTGGAAAAAGAAATAAAAGATGATCCCGCAGACAAAAAAACAGATGACGTATCTGACAGTAACAGCGAACAAAATCCTGAAAAAAAGAGAAAAGGCGGTATCATATCCGACTTTCTCTTTGCCTTTGTACTGACGTTTTTCCTGCTGCTGACGCTTGTTATGATCGGCACGAAAATACTCGGTTATCAGATGCTGACCATAGACAGCGGAAGCATGGAGCCGAATATGCCCGTAGACAGCCTTATTTTTGTAAAGCAGACCGATCCATCTGCGCTTCAGAGGGACGATGTCATCACCTTTACGATCGACACGGAGGGCACACTTGTCACGCACCGTATAGTCAGCGTACACCCTGAGGACAGGATCTTTATCACAAAGGGCGACGCCAACAATACGAACGATGCTCCGGTGTCGTGGAGCAACGTCGTCGGAAAGACAGAACTTTGCCTGCCGAAGATAGGCGGTATTTTCAGGGCTTTCACTGCCGAAAAAAACCGTGTGTATGTGTACATTGCTATCGGTGTACTTGCGGGGCTGATGATCTTATGGATCATTCTCGATCATCTGAAAAAGAAAAAACACCGGAAAAGAGCAATATCTGTTCCGGAAGAAAAAGATAAGACGAAAGGAATCTGAATTAATGAACAGAAAAGCAATTATTGCCGGCGCCGCTGCTGCAGCGCTGCTAACCACCGGAATACTGGTTCCTTCTTTTGCATTTCTCTCGGGACAAAGCCGTAAGATCGTCAACCGCTTTGTCAGCGCACTTATCACCGTTGACCTGAAGGAAACCCTTGTTGATCCCGAAACAGGCAAGAAAGTTGACAATGAGCCGAGAGTTTACGAGAATACATATCTTACCGTTGCCGGAAGGACCGTAGACAAGGACCCGACTCCTACCGTTGCAAAAAACAGCGCAAGCTGTTATGTCTACGTTGGAGTCAGGAATGAACACACCGATATTTTCAGCATTGAGGATATCGGCACGGAATGGACTCTTGTTACCGACAGCGAAAACAAGCTTGGCGAGGGCGTGACAGTTTATAAGTATAATGCCGTTGTGCCAAAGTCAGATGAGGATCAGCAACTCAGCGCTGTTTTTGAGCACGTAAAAATATCCGAGAACTTTGACGGTCAGTTCCACGGCGAGAGCGAGACGGAATCTGCCATTGAAGCCCGTGCTTATGCCGTTCAGAGTGAAGGCACCGAAGCACTGTCTGACGGCTATGCGATAGACTATTTCAGCAACAGCGATGTTTTTGAAAACTAATAAGTGAGTGATCCGGGAGAAAGGAGGGTTTCTGATGAATAAGCATAAGCTGCAGGCAATAGCTTTATTGTCGGCTGTTCTGTGCTTTTTTGTCATTTCCGTTTCCCTTTCCCGCAGTACTTATGCCTATGTTTTTGGTCAGTCACATATCTGCCGTTCTGATTTTTATACCGAAAAAACCGAAAGTTCGGTTCCTGAAAGTTCGGTTCCCGAAAGCTCGGTTCCCGAAAGCTCATCGGAAAAACCGCCGACCGGTGACAGAACGGACACTTTGCCGCTTGCGGCCGTGTCAGCCGTCAGTATGATGGCAGCAGCAATATGGATGTCTTTCAGAAGATCGAGGCGTAATAAAGACACAAATGACTGATAAAACACAGGCGCCATATAATAAACAATGAAAGGAACATGACCATGACAAGCAGCAGAAAAAAAATTATAACCATGAGTATTGCCGCCGCTCTGGTGACAAGCCTTTTTGTAGGGGCCGGCACCTTTGCATACTTACAGGCAAACACAGGCACCATTACCAATAAGTTCGGCAAGGATGCAAATGACGCCCCTGCCATTGAGATTTCCGAGACCGATGTTGTTTTAGACAATGAGGGCAACGGCGAAAAGACCTATGTTATTGAAAACGGACAAACAGCCGACAAGGATCCGACTGTCACTGTCAATAACAGTATGACTGTGTTTACCTTTGTTGAGATAAGCGACAAGACCACGCTTAACGGCACCAAACTCGTAAATTATGGTATTGCAGACGGCTGGACGGAGATAACCGGAGTTGACTGCGTAAACGAGGATGTTACTGGTATTTATTACCGTGTTGTTGAGGCGGATGCTGCCAACAAGGAATTTGCAGTCTTGAAGGACGACGAGGTCTCTTATGCGGACGATATCACGACCGACAAAATAGAAAAAGACGATGTAACTCTTGCTTTCCAGGCTTTCTGTATTGAAAAGAAGCCGTTTGTAGCTGACGGCAAAACAGAGCTTGATTCCGCTATCGACGCATACAAGGCAATACCAAGAGCGATCGAGTATGAGCCGATAGACAGCTTCAGCTATACAAACGATGATGAATCTGATTCGGTCATCATTAAAAAGTATAAGGGCGGAGTCAAGGATACAGTCAATATTCCCAAGACTATAGGCTGGAAGAACGTATCGACAATATCAAACAACGCTTTTGACGGAGCAAACGTCAAAAAAATAAGAATACCTGATACAGTGACCGAGATACAGGTAGCTGCCTTCCAGAATACCGCAGATCTGAAAGAAGTCAGACTCAGCAAAAACCTGACAGAGCTGACCAGCGAGGTATTCCTCAATTCCGGACTGACAAGCGTTACCGTTCCCGACGGAGTAGTTTCCATATCCGACAGCTGCTTTAAAAACAATGCAGATCTTGCGACAGTTGAACTTTCCGCAAGCCTTAAAGAGATCGGTGACCATGTCTTTGCAAGCTGTACGTCACTCACAGAGGTAGTTCTCCCCGATGGAATGGAAACTCTGGGACTCAGCGCCTTTGAAGGCTGCTCTTCCCTCACAAGCATTACTATTCCGGCAAGCGTCACAGATCTTGAAGGTGATGATATCTTTAAAGATTGCAATGCCGCTCTGAAGATCAAGGGCGCGGCAGGCTCTGCGGCTGAGACCTACGCTAATGCTCACGGTATTACATTTGAAGCAATTTCCTGATCCTGAAAGGTATGTGTCTGAGATATAAAAACAGGGCTGTTACCCGGTTTGATACAGAAGACATTCCTCAACCCCGTGAAGAAGGAATTGAACAGGAGCATAGCGAATATTCCTGATAAACATTCGATCATAATATATTTCAGCAAGGCATAATAATTGCTTGATACCATTCTTTATAAGCATAATCCACACCGGATCAACTAAAACAACCCCATAGACCACCTTGTTCATTTCAAGGCGGTCTATGGAGTATTGTACATATATCCGGCCGGCAATCTGCCGGTCCCAATTTTGCGTTGTTAGTTTACTCATAACGAAAGAAACGCATCGCGGCTGTTACTATTTTACAACCGCGAGCTGCTTTCCTGCAATAATGATCTGGCATATCACTCTTGCATACTCTATAACGATCCATAAAAACCAGGTGATGATCATCGGTCAGTGCAGTCAGTCCTTTTATCTGTCAGCAAGACCGAAAATGATGCGGATGAATACTAAACCGGGATCGTCCGCAATACCGAATGCCGCATTAAAGCCAAAAGTTCCCACCGGAGTCTTGCCGTCTCCCTCCTTTGTTTTACCAAGC
>CADBPE010000170.1 GCA_902796475.1 uncultured Ruminococcus sp. | reverse complement strand
TCAAGAGTCCAGACGGCGTTCTTGCCGCAATTTCCGCTTGCTGCAGATTCCGTTGCGTAAACTCCTGTTGTAAAAATAGAGATTAACATTATTATTGCGCAAATAACGGCTGTCAATTTTTCCAGAGTGTTTTTCATACTTATCTTCTCCATTTCATTCATGAGTCAATTCCTTGTTAATCATAATAATTATATCATAATTAGTTTTGACTGTAAACAATGATGGCTTTATTATCACCTGAGAAACAAAATGTTACCGATTTATAAGTTTCAAAACAAATGGTCTTTATCAGACTTTTTCAATCAAAAACTGCTCCTGTCACGATTTCTTAAATCCTTGTAAACAGGCTGATAACAGCTGACAGCATTCTGAAGACAAAGGGAATCAGTGTACCGGTGAACCACGACAATACTCTCATGATATAACCATCGTTATCTCCGCTGTCATCTCCCGGTGTATCTCCGGGCTCCGAGGGATTATCCGGTTGTGATGGATTTTCGGGCGGCGTTACAGGCTCTTCGGGGTCTTCATCGTGACCATGCCAGGGCGGTGTAATAGGGCTGCTTGACTCAACTATGCTGAATTCGGTTTTTGCCGTGCCCGAGAAATTCCCGATACCTGTAAGGGTCGCTTTCGCTGTGCCGGCAGATGTATTGTTTGAGTAAACTACATTATAATCCGTTCCCTCACGCAGGGTCTTTCCGTTATATGTTACCCTGACCTTCGGCGTAACCGCCGAGCCGGTAACTTTTTGCTCGTCTATGTCTTTAATCTCCGCCTCGGAGATATCTCTTGTGAGAATCACAAAGTTCACCGTGCTTGTGAACATCTTATATGTGTTTATTCCGCTGACCTTTACACTCGCTGTGCCTGCATTTACGTTATCGGAGTATCTCACCTTGAAATCAACACCCTTTGAGAGCGAAGCTCCGCTGACTGAAACACTCACGGGCGGCTCAATGTCTTTGCCTGTATATCTCTGATTGGGTATCGGTTCAACGACAAAGGTGCTTACGGGTATGTCGTTTTCCACCGCGTAATTATACGCATATGAATCTTCGGAACAGTAGATTGTCAGCTTCGGGCAGTTTTCAAAAGCATCGGGAGCGATGGTTTCAACGCTATCGGCAATTACAGCTGTCTCAAGGTTTTCACAATTGGCGAAAGCTTTGGTCTGGACCGTGCTTACATTACCGCCAAGGGCAACCGTCTGAAGCTTAGGACAGTTCATAAAACTCTGTGCCTCAACAATCTCAAGCGCCGCCGCGGCTTCATCCTGTGCTTCGCCGAGAGAGGCAACACCTATTCCACTGCCTTTAAAGCTATTGGGATAAAGCTTTTCAATACCAACAAAGTTGAAGCTTGTAAGAGAAGTACATCCGGCAAAAGCAAGTTTTCCGATAAGCTTGCTATCCGCTTCCCAGGTGAATGAAGTCAGCGCAGTGCAGTTTTCAAAACATCTGTCAGGGATATATACTACATTTCTTGACATATACACCGTTTCAAGCGAAGTACAGTTTGCAAAGCTTGTTTTGCCGATATTCTTTACGCTGTCGGCAATATATATCTCTCTGATTTTATCACAGCCGCCGAACGCGTTGTCACCGATTAGAAGTATTCTCCCGTTTATTACTATCGTTTCAAGTTCGGAGCAGTTTTCAAAACAGCCTTCGCCTATACTCTCAACATTTTCGGGTATTACTACGTTTTTCAGGTTTGTATTAGCAAAAGTATATGAGCCTATATCGGTTACGCTGTCGGGTAAAGTAACACTTTCAATTCCGGCGCAGCCATACAGCAGATAATCTGGAATATACTTTATGCCGTCTGCAAAGTTAAAAACGCTCAGATTCGGGCAATTATCAAATACCCCTTTATAGTTTTCTTCATCAAAATTAACAGCGCAGTTTTTACTTAAAAAATCTACCGATTCAAGGTTTGTGCATCCTGAGAAAGCGTTTTCGGAGATTGAGCTGACTGTCTCGGGTATAATAACTCTTTCCAGTTTGGTACAATCTGCAAAGGAGCCATTTCCTATATGCACAAGATTGGGGGAAAGCGTTATTTCCGTCAAATCCGTTGCTTTGAACGCGTCGTCAAATATATGAGTGACTGTCTGAGGAATACCAATTTCCAATGCAAGCTTTGAGCCCTTAAACAGGCCTGCGGGAATATATTCTATTCCTTCGCCAAATGAAAATTCGACGGTATCATCAGCGCTGTCAAGAAGGCCTCTTGCGTTGGTGCATCTTTTAGCCTCAAAAACAATCTTTTCCATACCCGAACACATATAAAACGATTCATTCAAATCACTTACAGATTCTGATATCTCAAGCTGTTTGATTGTGCATTTCGTAAAAGCACTTTTTCCAAAAACGTTTTCGTCTGTTATTTTCATTTTATTTATTGAGGACAAATAGAATGATAGGGTTTGAATATAAGTATCACCTTCTGTAAATGTAAGATCATCTATCTCCGCTTGGCTAAAAAGATATCCACTTTGTTTTGAACAGCTTCCAAATGATAAACTGCCTATTTTAGTATAGGTCGATTGACCGAGAAAATCGGAAACGGAATTCGGTATTGTTAATTCTCCGATTGTTGAACTGCCAAATGCTTCCTCCCCGATAACATTTAATCCTGAAGGAAGATGCAGATAATCAAGATTTGCGCTATGAAAACAACCGTAGGATATAGTTTTTGTCCCCAATGGTAATATGACACTCGGGGCTGTAAATGCCTTAAATGCAAACTGGTCTATTCTCAAAACAGAATCCGGGATTATCAGCGGCGATTGTATAACACTGTTTTCAAAAGCTTCTTCGCAGATGTGTTTCAAGCCTTCGGAGAAAACAACTGAATTCAAATATTTGTTTTGGCCAAATGCGCGGAAATTGATTTCCTCTACACCATCCGGGATTATAAGATCACCGCGTAAATATGCCCCGCAGAAAGCATAATCACCGATATATTTCAATGTAGACGGCAAAGCCATACTGAAACAATGGTCAATACCAATATTATAATTCCCGATGTTTTTAAACGCAGATGTACCTATTATTTCAACACCCTCTGCAATACTGATTTCTTCAACCGTAAACTTACTGTATGATGCATTAAATGCAAACATTGGGATTTCTTTAAGTGTACCCGGTATTGTCAATCTGTTATACTGGCAATAGCCAAAAGCTCTGAAGCCGAGATAGGTTATATCGGGCAGAAGAATCTCTTTCAGTTCATTACATCTGAAAAAAGCTTCGCCGTCAATTATTTTCAATGATTCAGGGAAGTCTGCTTCTTCGAGATACTGCCACTTATAAAATGCTCTTCTGCCTATATACTCTACTCCTTCAGGAATGGCAATTGACAAAACGGCTCTGTCTCTTATTTCGTTCAATCGGTTGTTATCATCTTTTTCCGAGCCTATTGCTATTACCTCATAACCGTCAATCACATCGGGATAATCAATATGCTCATTAAGGCCGTAATAATCTGTAATAACCGCTTTTCCGTCTTCTGTGAGAGAATACTCAAAATCTCCCGAAATTACAGGCTCGGTTACCGAAATATACCTTGTATCGGGAGTGTTATTTATTGAAAAGCTGACAGTCCCGGTTTCATAATCACAGTTTCTGATATATCCGCTGTTTTCCAAATATTGCTCAAAATAAAGATTTGGTATATGATGGAATATAAAATCAGGACGGTAACTTGTTTCGATTAATCCAGGGTGATAATAATTCGACTCTAATAATCCAGAAGTCACTTCACCTTCAAATATAACCTCTTTCAATCCTTCTCTGAAAAATTTATAAAATCCTTTTTCAAGATTCTCTTTCTTAGAAAGTCCTACTTCAAAACTACCCGTAACAGTTAATCGTTCTATCTTTGAGTTGGCAAAGCTCAGGCCGTAATATGAATACAGCATATAAGCGGGAATGGTTAGATTCTTAATGTACGAGTACGAAAACGGATCACCTGTTGGCAGATCGCACTCATGGATTTCAGGTACAATAAAGTTTTCAAGCTTTCTTGATTCCTTAAACAACTGACTTCCCAAAACCAAAAAATCCAGATATGAACACTTTCCTTCCGCAAACATCACTTCCTCAAGAGAATCCATATAAGCAAACGCTTCATCCTCAATTACATAAATATCCGGGCCTATTGAAATGCTTTTGATTGAATCAAGAGCTTCAATATCGGCTGTATCAGCGGAAGAAACGCTCTCTCCGTAAAAGCATTTTTCTCC
This sequence comes from uncultured Ruminococcus sp., assembly GCA_902796475.1. GTDB lineage: Bacteria > Bacillota > Clostridia > Oscillospirales > Acutalibacteraceae > UBA1213. The sequence continues at coordinate 266 of CADBPE010000170.1, read as the reverse complement.
TATAACAAATACTTCCAAGCCGTCAATTTTATCAGGGACAATAACGTTTTTATCATTGCCGAGATACCTTACAAGCTTTGCGCAACTGTCGTTGGATTTCCCTCTGCTGTATAACTTAGCATCAAATTGTTTTATATACATCCAGTTCCCGTCTTGGCTTGTATATACAGTCTCAGCCGCCTCTGATACAATCTCAAAAGCCGGCATTATTCCGATAACAAGTATCACCGAAACAATCAGGCATATTGTTTTCTTAAATATATTTT
>CADBPE010000169.1 GCA_902796475.1 uncultured Ruminococcus sp. | reverse complement strand
TGATAGATTTCATAGATGTCAAAAACTGCATTATCACAAGTGATGCAATGAGTTGTCAGAAAAAGACTGTGAAGAAGATAGCTGACAGCGAATGTGACTATGTGATTTGTCTGAAGGGTAATCAAGAGTCATTACATGAAGATGTTAAACTATATTTTGAAGAAGCACTTGATAAACCTAAGCTATATTCTTTTGATAAGACAAAAACAAGTGGAAAAGATCACGGAAGGATTGAAAAAAGGGAATATTTTTTAACAGAGGATGTTGATTGGATTGATCAAAAGGAAGAATGGTGCAATCTGAAAGCAATCGGAATGGTTCGCAGCACCAGAATAATTAATGATGTGGAAACTGTTGATATCAGATTTTTCATATCATCTGTTACAGATGTCAAACTGTTTGCCAAAGCAGTTCGACAGCATTGGGGAATTGAAAATAGTTTGCATTGGTGTCTTGATATGTGTTTTGATGAAGATCATTGCAGAATGAGAGTGGACAACAGTGGAGAGAATTTTGCTGTTCTCAGGCATATTGCAACTAACCTCTATAAATCTTTTACTTCGGTCAAGTTAAGTCTCAAAGCTAAACGTTTCAAATGTTCTTTCGATGATGGATTTTTGTCAAGCATTATTTTTAACAAATTTTCTTGATTCTTTCATGCGGTTGCCCTGTAAATAATACTGTGAAATATTGACATAATAAATTCAATAGTTTATAATTATATTGGCATTATTTGTTAAAATGTATAATTAACTTTGAACCTGAAAACGGGGGGAATGTAAATGAAATATAAAAAACTGATCGCATTGCTTATTGCCGGACTTGTTATGCTCTGTAATCCTGTAAGCTGTCCGTTGACGCTTGCCGCCGGGGCTGTCGGGAACGGCAGTCTGACGGCTGAAAGCTTGTCAGAAGCAGTGTATCAGCGTGACGACGGTACAATTGTGATAAACTCCGTGTTTGGCGCAAGAGCAAGCGATATACAGGATACAATAAACCGTTACAGTGATCCCGATTACCGGAAAAACGGCATGACGAATATCAGGCTTGAAGGCAGATTCGTCATCAATAAAACTATCGATCTCGGACACGGTATATCCCTTGACGCTTCCGACGCTGTTATTGGCGGAACAGCGCCGATATTTTTTTCTTCATACGGTCAGAACGGAATACATTTCAAGGGCGGTACATGGAACCTCAAGGAAGGTTCAAGACTGCTTAAGCTAAGCAAGTCAAATGACATTGCTGTAGATTCCCTGACAGTTATCGGCGGCGGCTCGTTTGAGTTTGGGAATGTGCTGCTTTTCAGCTGCGGAAATGCCGTCATAAAGAACTGCAGTTTCCGCAAAACTAACAGTCAGGTCATTTTTGTACACAGCAGCCACGACGTCCTCTTATTAAAGAATACTATCTACAACGTGAACGGACACGGCATATATGTGTATGGAGGTCTGAGCGACGCAAACGGAAATCTTACGTCTTTCAGGTCTTACAATATTTCGGCTCTCGGAAATAATATAAAATATGCCTGCGGCGACGGCATCAAGTTTTGCAGGTGCGCAGACGGCTGTAATATAGCGGGCAATTCGGTAAAATTTATTACTCTCAACAAGGATCTGGATTATGACCCGCTGAAAGGCGCTGCCCGTTCCGGCGTGGGCATAATGGTAATGGAATGCGAAGGAATGAACGTGGGCGCAGACTGTACCTACGGCGGCGAGACCTTCGGCGGGAATATTGTCGATACCGCAGAAAATTACGGTATGCATGTAAACCTGTCCAACAATACTCTGATAGTGAACAATACCTTCAATAAGATCGGTTCGGACGGCATACATAATACCGCATCGGCAAGAACGTCAGTTAAAAACTGCACATTTACCTCGTGCGGAGATGTTGGTATTTTCTTTACGCCGGGTCCGGTAGATTCTGTCGAACAGGACAAGCGCAGCAGTGTTGATTCCGTTGTGCGCAACAACCGTATAGATAAATGCGGGAGCTTCGGCATTGAAATATCCAAAGCAGTGAATGTTCTGCTTGCAAATAATACACAGGTCAACTGTCAGGATTACGGGATATACTGCATCGGCGCAAGAAATATTTCTATACGCGACAACGGTACGGCTTCGACCAAAACAAATTATTACGGTTCGGGCATAGGATATAACAGCGCGTCATCGGGCATCAGTATCCGCAATGACTATAAGATCAGCGTGACACTGAACAAGACTACACTATCTCTCGGTCTGGGCGAAAAGTTCAGAATGAAAGCGACACTTGGCAACTCTCTTTCGGATACCGTTACATGGTATTCCTCGGACAAAAACGTTGTTACTGTCAGCTCAGGCGGTTATCTTACGGCAAAGGGCAAGGGCACAGCATACATTACGGCCCGTTCTGTTGAAGGCGCAGAGGCTGTCTGCCGTGTAAACGTAAAAAATGCTCCCGACAGCATTTCGCTTTCAAAAACGGTGCTTACACTGGGAGTAGGGGAAAAGTATACTCTTTCAAATGAGATCAGCGCCGGTTCGGCATCGGCAAAGCGTACTTTCAGCAGCAGCAACAGCGATGTTGTGCGCATGACCCGTACAGACTGGTCATGTGAATTCAAGGCGGTAAAGCCCGGTGTTTCGTATATCACCGCTAAAACGTACAACGGCGCAACCGCTACATGTAAGGTCATTGTTAAAGAAGCTCCGAAAGACGTATCTGTCAGCCAGAAATCAATGACACTTCGTGTCGGTCAGAGCGCAACTCTCAGCGGCGTTATTTCTTCGGATTCGGGGTGTGCTACCCGAACCTTCACTACAAGCGACAGATCAGTGGTAAATATGACAAAAACCAACTGGACAGCGGCTTTTACGGCTGCCTCTCCGGGTACTGCCCGTGTTACGTTCAGTACCTACAACGGCAAGGAAGCAAGCTGTCTTGTGACTGTTCTCAATAATTGACAGCATTGTGCTGATGCTTAATATTATATTTTTTGTTATCCGGAGGTTATTATCATGTCAGTTGAAAAAAGAAAAGCCTCATCGCTTATGATGAAGCTGATCGTTCTTAAAACAAAATCAATGTTTGAGGATTTCTCTTTCAGCGGGGATATGGAACATTTTGACTGGAACATTATTCGCCGCTGAATGGAGGAATCTGAGCGGAAGCGCCGCAAAAGATCTGGCACTGTTACCAAGAGCAAGCTGATCGCCGGCGTTCCGTCAGACGTGGTCTCTGCGATAGGCTGCAAAAACGATAATGTTATCATATATCTTCACGGCGGCGCTTTTGTTCTGGGGATAGGATCGTATGCCGTCAGTTTTCGAGAAGCCGCTTTATGCGTTCAACGGCTTCGGCTGTCTTTTCGTGCGAATTGAAGGACGTCAGACGGAAAAAGCCGTTTCCGCAGTTGCCGAAGCCCTCTCCGGGAGTGCCCACTACTGCGGCATTGTGGAGAAGATGATCGAAAAATTCCCAGCCTGACATACCGAACGGACACTTGAGCCATATATACGGAGAATTCTTTCCGCCGGTGTAGTAAATGCCAAGCTCGTCCAGAGCAGAACCGATAAGAGTGGAATTCTCATGGTAGTAGTCGAGATTGTGCCGGCACTGGCGCTGTCCTTCAGGACTGAAAACGGCTGCTGCTCCGCATTGTACCGCCCATGATACGCCGTTGAACTTTGTCGCCTGTCGGCGGTACCAGAGATCATGCAGCTTCTTTCCGTCACGCACAAGCTCGTGCGGTACTATCGTATAGCCGCAGCGTACACCTGTAAAGCCTGCCGTTTTTGAAAGAGAGCAAAGCTCAATGGCACAGTAACGCGCGCCCTCAATTGCATAAATTGAGCGGGGAAGATCATCACGGATAAACGCTTCATAAGCGGCATCGTAAAGTATCACAGCATCGTTGTCAAGAGCGTAATCGACCCATTCTTTAAGCTGGGCTGCATTGTAGGCTGCGCCGGTCGGGTTGTTGGGTGAGCAAAGATAGATAATATCAGCCTTTACGCTTTTGTCCGGCATGGGAAGAAAATGCTCGTGTTCTCCGGAAGCTGCAAAAATGATATTTCTTCCCGCCATAATATTTGCGTCAACATAAACAGGATATACCGGATCGGGTATCAGCACCGTGTTGTCGCATGAAAAAATATCTCCGATATTTCCGCAGTCAGACTTTGCGCCGTCGGAAATAAACACCTCATCGGCATCTACTCTTACGCCGAAGCTCTGGTAATAGTCAGAAACGGCGCTGCGGACAAAATCGTAGCCTTCATATTCGGGATAGCCCTTGAAGGTGTTCTGATGGAGAAGATCATCGCAGCCCTTTTTCATAGCGTCAACAACTACCGGAGCAAGCGGCAGGGTAACATCACCGATCCCGAGACGTATGACCTCACTTTCCGGATGAGCCGCAATAAACTCATTTGTAAGTCTTGAAACATCCGCAAAAAGATAGTTAGGCACAAGGTTGTTGAAATTACTGTTTATTTTCATTATGAACACTCCTAAAAATGTCATCGGATTAAGCTTTATATCTTGCGTTAGTAAGGCTGTGTGAGCTTACAGATTAGTGTAGCCCATAAGGTCAAGATCGACCTCTTTTGCGCAGTCGCGCCCCTCGCGTATGGCTCTTACTACCAGCGACTGACCGATGTGCATATCTCCGGCAGTGTATATGCGCTCAACATTTGTCCGGTGACTGTTCCGGTCTGTTTTAACATTTGTGCGATTGTCAGTCTCAACACCAAAGGCGTCTGTTACATAGCTTTCACTGCCCAAAAAGCCTGCGGCTATAAGAACAAGCTCGGCGTCTGCGGTGTATTCGCTGCCCTCTACCTGCTTCATGGTCATTCTTCCGGTGTTCGGATCTTTTTCAGGCTCTAACTTTACAAGCACTGCTCCGCGAAGATTTCCGTTCTCGTCAGAGAGAAACTCCGTCACTGTTGTCTGGTATACCCTTGGGTCGTGACCGTATACGGCTGCGGCTTCTTCCTGACCGTAATCTGTCTTGCATACACGGGGCCACTCAGGCCAGGGATTGTTCTCTGCACGTTCATCGGGCAGCTTAGGCATCATTTCAAGCTGGGTCACGCTCCTTGCGCCGTGACGAACACAGGTTCCTACACAGTCATTTCCGGTATCGCCGCCGCCGATCACAAGCACGTTCTTGTCCTTTGCGCTGATATAGCTGCCCTCGGAAAGACCGTTGTCAAGCAGCGCCTTTGTAGTTGATGCAAGGAAGTCTACCGCAAAATAGATACCGCCGGCATTTCTTCCGGGAACATTTATATCTCTTGGGTGAGAGGCTCCGCAGGCAAGTATCACTCTGTCGAATTTGTTCATTATCTCTTCTGCGGATATATCTGTACCGACATTCTTGCTTGTTACGAAGGTGACGCCCTCAGCCTTCATAACGCTTATCTTTCTGTCGATTATATGCTTTTCAAGTTTCATGTTCGGTATGCCGTACATTAGCAGACCGCCGATCCTGTCGGAGCGCTCAAAAACTGTCACGCTGTGACCTCTTTTATTGAGCTGATCCGCAGCGGCAAGACCCGAAGGTCCCGAACCGATGACGGCGATTTTCTTTCCGGTCCTTACAGCGGGCTTCTGAGCCTTTGCAAGACCTTCTTCATAAGCGTATTCTATAATGCTGTACTCGTTTGCTTTAACGGTAACTGCATCGCCGTTTGCGCCGCAGGTACAAGCCTTCTCACAGAGTGCGGGACATACTCTTGAGGTGAATTCGGGAAAATTGTTGGTGAGCTTCAGACGGTCGTATGCCTGTTTCCATGCGCCGATGCTCACAAGATGGTTCCATTCGGGAATAAGATTGTTCAGCGGACAACCCGATATCATGCCGCCGATGATCATTCCCGACTGACAAAACGGTACGCCGCAGTTCATGCAGCGTTCACCCTGCTTTTTCTGTTCCTTTTCCGAAAGAGGAGTATGGAACTCGTCATAGTTGGTTATCCTCTGTTCTATCGGATAAGCCTGCGCCTCTCTGCGCTGATATTTCAAAAATCCATCAGGTGTACCCATTATCGCCACTCTCCTTTTTTGTGGGGGAACACCTCTGCATAAAGCGTTCCCCCGAGCCCCTGTATAACGGGGCAGTCTTTACGACCTTTTCTTTCCTTTTCCTTTATATCAGATAGTTTATTTAACAGCTCATTTTTCGCTGATAAGGCTGTAGAAGGCTTCTATCCTTGAACGCTCCGGATCCATGCCGTTCCTTTCGTTTTCGGCGATAGCTTCGGTGACTACTTTGTAGTCGTGAGGAATGACCTTCTTGAACAAAGGCAGATACTCGTCAAAATGATTAAGAATGTTCTCGCCCTTTGCAGAGCCGGTTGCCGAAACATGCTCTGCGATAAGATCACGCAGAGTGTCGATATCCTGGGGAAGGCTTACCTCCGAACATTCTACAAGCTCCTTGTTCAGACGCTTGTAAAGGTGGTGATGCTCGTCCAGCACATAAGCCACGCCGCCTGACATACCGGCAGCAAAGTTGTTGCCTGTTCTGCCTAAAATAACAACGGTACCGCCGGTCATGTATTCGCAGCCGTGTTCTCCTACGCCTTCAACAACAGCAGAAGCGCCGGAATTTCTTATGCAGAAGCGTTCTCCGGCAATACCGTTTATGAATGCCTTGCCGCCTGTTGCTCCGTAAAGAGCCACGTTACCGATGATGATATTCTCCTCAGCCTTGAACTGCGAGCCGTCTGGCGGATATACGATGAGCTTGCCGCCGGAAAGTCCCTTGCCGAAATAGTCGTTGCTGTCGCCCCTGAGTTCAAGCGTGAGTCCCTTGGGGATAAATGCTCCGAAGCTTTGTCCGCCGGAGCCGTTGCATATAACTCGGTAGGTATCCTCAGGGAGAGCGCTGCCGTATTTGCGTGTTATCTCCGAGCCGAAAGCGGTGCCGAGTGTACGGTCAGTGTTCTTTATGCTTATTTCAATGGTCTTTGGTTCGCCTGCGTTAAATGCCTTTTTAAGCTTCTTGCCTATAACCTTTTCATCTATGGTATCTTCAAGACGGAAGTCATAAAGTTTCTTGTCGGTATAGCTTATGTGTTCGTTTGCAAAACGGCGGTCAAGCAGAAGGGAAACGTCCACTCTGTTCTCGTCTTCGGTAAGATCGTTACGCCTGCGGAGAAGATCGGTCCTGCCTACAAGCTCATCGACCGTTCTTACGCCGAGCTTAGCCATGTATTCTCTCAGCTCCTGAGCAACGAAGCGCATAAAGCTGATAACATATTCGGGCTTGCCGTTAAAGCGCTTTCTCAGCTCCGGATTCTGCGTAGCCACACCAAAGGGACAGGTATCAAGATTGCATACCCTCATCATAGCGCAGCCCAGAGTTACCAGCGGAGCGGTAGCAAAGCCGAATTCTTCGGCGCCGAGAATAGCGGCAACGGCAACGTCACGGCCGGTCATAAGCTTGCCGTCTGTTTCGATGACAACCTTGTCGCGCAGACCGTTCATAATAAGTGTCTGATGCGCCTCTGCCAGACCAAGCTCCCAGGGCAGACCTGCATTGTATATGGAGCTTTGCGGCGCTGCGCCTGTTCCGCCGTCATATCCGGAAATGAGTATTACGCCGGCTCCGGCCTTTGCAACGCCGGCGGCAACGGTACCTACACCGACCTCCGAGACCAGCTTCACGGATATTCTTGCCTTTTTGTTGGCGTTTTTCAGATCATAGATAAGCTGTGCAAGATCCTCGATCGAATAGATATCGTGATGCGGCGGGGGAGAGATGAGCGATACGCCGGGAGTTGAATGTCTTGTCTTTGCTATCCAGGGATAGACCTTCTGACCGGGAAGATGTCCGCCCTCGCCGGGCTTTGCGCCCTGAGCCATTTTTATCTGCAGCTCGCTTGCCGAGTTGAGATATTCCGATGTTACGCCGAAGCGTCCTGAAGCTACCTGCTTGATAGCCGAGCATCTGTCGTTTTCCGTACCCTTGCTGAGTATGCGTTCCGGACTTTCGCCGCCCTCACCGGAATTTGACTTTCCGCCTATGCGGTTCATTGCGACAGCTAAAGCCTCGTGCGCTTCCTGAGATATCGAGCCGTAGGACATAGCGCCCGTTTTGAAACGATGCACGATACTGTCAACGCTTTCGACCTCGTCTATCGGAAGCGGCTCCTGAGCATAATTGAAATCGAGAAGCCCTCTGATATTTACGGGATCCATTTCCTCGTGCAGCATTCTTGAATACTCTTTATAAGTGGAGTAATCGTTTGTGCGTGTCGCCTTCTGGAGTGCGTGAATAGTCTGAGGATTATAAAGATGCTCCTCTTTTCCGCTGCGTATTTTATGTCCGCCCATTGAGGGAAGATCTCTGTCAGTGCCGAGACCCAGCGGGTCAAAGGCTGCCGTGTGCAGACGGTCAACTGTCTTTTCGATGTCGCTGAGAGTTATGCCGCCTACACGGCTTACTGTGCCAGTGAAGTATTCGTTGATAAGCTCATGGCTGAGTCCGACAGCCTCGAATATCTTAGAGCCCTGATAGGACTGCAGTGTAGAAATGCCCATTTTTGAAGCGATCTTCACAATGCCGTGAAGAACTGCGTCGTTATAGTCGTTGACCGCCGCATAATAATCCTTGTCGAGAAGCTCGTCATGGATAAGCTCGTGTATAGTCTCTATTGCAAGATAAGGATTGACTGCACTTGCACCGTAAGCGAGCAAAGCGGCAAAATGGTGAACGGTCCTCGGCTCGCCGCTTTCCAGAACTATTGAAACAGAGGTGCGCTTTTTTGTAGCTACAAGGTGCTGGTGCAGCGCAGACACCGCAAGCAGAGAGGGAATAGCAAGCCTGTTTTCGTCAACGCCCCTGTCGGAGAGTATAAGTATGTTTGCGCCGTTCCTGTACGCCTTGTCGGCTTCTATGAACAGACGCTTTATAGCCTTTGAAAGCTTTGTGTTCTTGTAGTAGAGTATCGGTATAACGGCGACCTTAAAGCCGGAAATATTCATCTTTTTCAGCTTTAGCATGCCAGTCGATGTGAGTATGGGGTTAACTACCTTGATGACCTTGCAGTTGTCGGGCTTTTCCTCAAGAATATTGCCGTCCTTGCCGATATAGATGGTGGTGGAGGTGACTATTTCTTCACGGATAGCGTCGATAGGCGGGTTGGTTACCTGAGCGAATATCTGTTTGAAGTAGTCGAACAGCGGCACAGGCTGCTTTGAAAGAACTGCGTGAGGCTTGTCGCAGCCCATAGCGGCGATAGGCTCCTTGCCGTCTTTTGCCATAGGGAGAATGTTGTCCATGACATCTTCATAGGTGTAGCCGAAAGCCTTTTGCAGTCTTATCTTTTCAGCGCGCGGATGCTCCTCCACCTTTGCATTGGGTACCTTTAAATATTTGAGCCTGATAAGGTTTGAATCCAGCCATTCGCCGTAAGGCTGACGTGAAGCATACTGCTCCTTTATTTCGTCATCATCTATGAGCCTGCCCTGAACTGTATCGACCAGGAGCATTTTTCCGGGGTGCAGACGTTCCTTTTTAACGATCCTTTCAGCAGGTACAGGCAGAGCGCCGACCTCGGAGGAAAGAATAAGGTTATCATCGTCTGTTATATAGTAGCGTGAGGGTCTCAGACCGTTTCTGTCAAGAACAGCGCCTACAATGTCGCCGTCGGAGAATACGATAGCCGCAGGACCGTCCCAGGGCTCCATCATAGTTGCGTAATACTGGTAGAAGTCACGCTTTTTCTGACTCATTGCGTGGTTGTTGTCCCAAGGCTCAGGGATCGTTATCATTACCGCAAGGGGCAGATCCATGCCGCTCATTACCAGAAATTCGAGCGTATTGTCAAGCATAGCGGAGTCGGAGCCTTCCGTGTTCACGACAGGAATGACCTTGTCGAACTCGCCCATAAGCTGTTCGGATTCCATATTTTCCTCACGGGCAAGCATTTTGTCCGCATTGCCGCGTATGGTGTAGATCTCGGTGGTCGCCGTGTCCTTAAAAAAAAGGTGAGCCTTCTGCCAGCTCGGGAATGTATTTGTAGAGAACCTTGAATGAACGACAGCGATCGCCGATTCGTAATCCTCGTCCTGAAGATCAAGGAAGAACCTTCTAAGGTCGCCTACAAGGAACATACCCTTATATACTATCGTTCTGCTGGAAAGCGAAACAACATAGGTATCCTCGTTGCTCTGCTCGAAGAAGCGTCTTGCAACATAAAGCCTGCGGTCAAAGTCCAGACCCTTGTTTACTCCTTCCGGACGGTCAATGAAGCACTGCTGTATGTTGGGCATACATTCAAGCGCTTTTGCGCCCAGCACCTGCGGCTGAGAGGGTACTTCTCTCCAGCCGAGAACCTCAAGACCTTCCTTTTCGGCAATTATCTCAAACATTTTCTTAGCCTGGCTGCGTCTTAGCTCGTTCTGCGGGAAGAAGAACATACCCACAGCATAGTCACGTTCAGAGCGTATCGGAATATTCAGCCTTGCGGCTTCCTTTTTGAAGAACCTGTGTGAGATCTGCAGAAGAATACCGACGCCGTCTCCGGTTTTTCCTTCGGCGTCCTTGCCTGCGCGGTGCTCCAGTGTCTCTACAATAGTCAGGGCGTCGGATACGGTCTTGTGGGATTTTATGCCCTTAATGTTCACCACCGCTCCTATACCGCAGTTGTCGTGTTCAAACGACGGATCATAAAGACTGTTTGTCATAGGTTCCATAACTATCTACCTTTCCTTATCTTTAATGGAAGCTCTCCCGATATGCTTTATTATGATAAAGCATTGTATGCCACTCCGGGGGATGCTCCGTACCCGGATCGCCGCCGGCATCATCTCTGCAGGGAGGGGATATCGTCCTGCTTATTATGTATAAAGCAGGGCTGCGTTCCCTCCGGAAGCAGCAGCTTTGATGGAGCCAAGGGCTCAAGGCGACTTTATCAAAAATTTAACAATAATGGGGTATGGGCTTATTATAAATGTATCTTGCAGGATTGTCAATATAAAATTGCATATTTGTTTTAAATTAATTCATAATCTCAAACTTCGAGAGGTTAAACCGGTATAATTTTAAACAATATGCAAGTTTTTAAAAAAAAGTTGCAAAAGGGTATTGACAAATCTTTAACGAGGGTGTATACTGCAACCATCGGAACAACAAAGGCGTTGTAAGCAAAGGAGCTTGCAGCGCCTTTATGTTTTGAAATAATATTCGGAACAGTACCTATATATATTATCTGCCGTAATAACGCCGCCGGAACAGGCGTATGCCGATAGTATGATAAAGGTAAGTGTCCCCCAGGAGGAAATGGATATGACAAACGTAACAGAGCTTTTCGGTAGTATGGTTTTCAATGACATGAAGATGCAGGAAAGACTTCCCGTATCGACCTATAAGGCATTGAAGAAAACAATTAAAAACGGAGAGCCTTTGGATATCAGCGTTGCGAATGCTGTTGCAAACGCTATGAAGGAATGGGCGGTAGAGATGGGATGCACCCACTATACCCACTGGTTCCAGCCAATGACCGGCGTTACCGCTGAGAAGCATGACAGCTTTATCTATCCTGTTGATGATGGTCAGGTTATCATGGAATTTTCGGGAAAAGAGCTTATCAAGGGCGAGCCTGATGCATCCAGCTTCCCGTCCGGCGGCATCAGAGCCACATTTGAAGCAAGAGGATACACTACATGGGATCCGACCTCACCGGCGTTCATCAGGGACAAGACACTTTATATCCCCACAGCGTTCTGCTCATACACCGGCGAAGTGCTCGACAAGAAAACACCTCTTCTCCGTTCAATGGAGCGTCTCAGCAGCGTAGCCACAAAGGTCCTGCATCTGCTTGGCAAGGAGGACGTGACCCGTGTGACCACCACAGTAGGTCCCGAACAGGAATACTTCCTTATTGATAAAAAGGCCTATGACAAGCGCCCCGACCTGATCTTTACCGGAAGAACACTTTTCGGTGCGCCGGCGCCCAAGGGTCAGGAGCTTGAGGATCACTATTTCGGTAAGATCAAGGATAAAGTATCTGCTTTCATGAAAGAACT
>CADBPE010000168.1 GCA_902796475.1 uncultured Ruminococcus sp. | reverse complement strand
CTTACGGCGCTGCGGGCAGCGGGTTCGCAAGATCAGACGATGCTGATATAACTGATGCGATAGTTCAGAACACATCTCAGGTATCATCAGGCAGCGGTTCGTCAAAGAACAGCGCAGCGTCAAAGCCGGAAAGCTCGTCGGAATTGTCCGTTCAGAGCAGTCAGGAGAGCAGTACTGTATTCAGCGCCGCAGAGAGCAGTCAGGAGGGTGCTTCTGAAATTGAAGAGCTGCCGGAGGAGATAAATCCGGGATCGGGAGCATCCGAAGAAACTGTAATTGCTGAAAGCGAGATACAGCAGTACGAGGAATCGATCGAAGAGGACGATGAGGACGAGTATTCGGAGGAGAAGCCAAGTCTGGAGGAATTTCTTAAAGGTCTGAGGTGCAGCGGGTGCAGACATAATTGTACGCTGTTTTCGCCAAGGTGCATGAACGGCGCCCGAAAAGCCGGCAGCGCTCAAAGTCAGTATTATCAGATATACGGCGAATGATCTGCATTGAGATACCGCTCAGTATACAAAAAATAAAACGCAAACGATAACTGTTTCGTTTGCGTTTTTTGGCATTTCAGACAATATTAAAAAATGCTTATCTGCGATTTTTTTCTTTTGGTGTGGGTCCGGCTGTATCCTTAACGTGGGAGCGCAGGCTCTGAGCCTTGAGAAGCTTTGCAGTGTCGGCTATAACTATCATTCGCATACCCCTTTTCAGCGGCTTTTCCGGATCGATGTTTACGCTCGCTTCGCCGTTTTCAATGATAGCTACTATATTTATTGAATATTTCTTTCTTAAATTAAGCTCCATCAGATTTTTATTTTCCCACTCAGGGCGAACATCAAGCTCTACCATTGAAACATCCTTAGATATTTCAAGTATGTCTACAAAACCGGAACTGATGAGATTCTTCGCCAGTCTTATTCCTGATTCCTGTTCGGGGAAGATCACTCTGTCGGCGCCCACCTTGCTGAGTATCTTACAGTTCATTTCACTTGCGCATTTGGCTATAACGGTCTTTACGCCCATATCCTTGCAAAGCATTGTGGACATTACGCTTGATTCCAGGTCGGTCGCCATAGCGATAATTACAACGTCTATGTTAGAAATGCCAAGTTCCGTGAGTACTTCGGGATCGGTAACATCTGCGCATCTGCAAAAGGGTATCTCTTTTACGGCTTCATCTACCTTTTCCGGGTCAATGTCTACCGCAAGAACCTCTATGCCGTTGTTTACCAGCTCTTTTGCAACTGCGGTGCCGTATCTTCCCAGCCCGAAAACTGCGTAGGTCTTACTGTTTATCATCTTAATATCCTCCATTATTTACAGCGGCTCAGCCGATATGTATTTTCTCCTCAGGATCCCTGATGATATTCTTCTTTTTCTTGGTGTTGAAGGCTATCAGCAGCGATATGGGACCTATCCTGCCAAGGTACATTGTGCAGATTATGATAATTTTGCCCCATATATTGAGCTTGGGCGTAAGGTCACGGGTAAGGCCTACTGTTGCGGTGGCGCTTACCGTTTCATAAGCGATATCTATTGTACTGGCGTTTGTAACTGCGGAGAGCAGTATCGTGGAAATGAACATTATCATAAAAGAAACCGTTACCACTGCCACAGCTTTGCTTATTGCCTGTTTTGAGATCGTCCTTTTGAAAAGTGAAAGTTCTTCCTTGTTCTTGATGGCTGCCGTAGCGGAGAATATCAATACGGCAATAGTGACCGTTTTTACGCCGCCTGCGGTACCTACGGGCGATCCTCCGATGAACATAAGGAACAGTGAGAACACCGCCGAGGTATTTGTTAAGTTCTGCTGAGGAACAGAGGCAAATCCGGCTGTTCTGGTGGTCATAGACTGGAAGAACGACACCTGGAGCTTATCGAAGAATGACATATCACCTATGGTAAGCGGATTGTTGTACTCAAAGATAAGGAATCCGGCTGTTCCCACAATAAGCAGTACGGCAGTTGAAGCAAGAGCTATTTTGCTGTGCAGAGAAAGCGATGAAAAGCACTTGAATTTTCTGCTTGGAAAATTGCGTGACACCCTTATAACGTCCCACCAGACAACATAGCCTATTCCGCCGAGTATGACCATGAGTGTGGTGGTGATGTTGACCATCGGATTAAGCGCATAGGGACACAGGCTGTTATCCGACATTATATCTATTCCCGCATTGCAGAAAGCCGAGACCGCATTGAACACGGATATCCATATTCCGCGCAGGCCGTATTCGGGTATGAACACAGTCATATACATAAGCGCGCCGGCGCCTTCTACGATAAATGTGCCGGCAAGCACCTTTTTGATAAAGCGCACGATACCGGAAAGGGAGTTAAGGTTAAACGCATCCTGGATCAGTATGCGGTCCTTCAGTCCGAGACGCCGTCGGAAGCTTATGAGTATGCCTGTAAGTATCGTAATGATGCCCAGACCGCCGATCTGTATCATAACAAGTATTACGATCTGTCCGAAGATGCTCCATGTACAATAGGTCGGCAGTGTAACGAGTCCTGTAACGCATACAGATGTTGTTGCGGTAAACAGGGCGTCGATATATGGTGTCGGATGCCCGCTGGCAGTGCTTATCGGCAGAGAAAGCAGCAGGCTGCCAAGCGCTATGGCGATAAGGAAGCTGAGCATTATCATGTGAGTAGTAGATAATTTGTTATTATGCCTTTTCAAAATAAACCTCCTGGCGGCGCAGAGCCTGCGCTCCCGATTTCGCGTTGTTAGTTTACTCATGCTGAAAAATACGCATCGCGGTTATTGCTGCTTTCCAACTGCGAATAGTGTAGTTGAAGATTTTTCGTTCAGGTATATTATAACATTTTTCTGCAGAGCATTCAATAAACAAATAAGCAAAAATTTTGCACAGCCTTTTCAAAAAACTGCGTGACCAAGGGCTTCCCGGCACACATCTCCGCCAGAACTCAAAGCGAAATATCATCGATCCAACGCTTTCTGTCACTGCCTTGCCGCTACTTTCGCGGCTTGCTTTTGGCTTTGGTGATCCGCTTGTTTTCGTACATGATTTTGTCGGCGCGTCGTATGGTGTCGTTTACCGAGGTGTCGCAGTGCGGGTCGTAGTTCGCTATGCCAAGTGCAATGTGGACCTCCTCCCATTTATGCTCGGCAGTGTCACATAACTCTATGCGCTTTTCTTCAAAATTAGCGGTAAGCTTGTCCATGTTTTCATAGTCTCCGTTTTGCAGAATGACGGCAAATTCGTCTCCGCCTATTCTGAATACCGGACTGTGGCTGAATACACGGCAAATGAGCTGGCAGGCTGTTTTCAGGTAAATATCACCCTTGTCGTGACCGTGATGGTCGTTTATCTTTTTCAGATCGTTGCAGTCGAATATGCCGATGGCGAATACGGGATGCTCGTCTTTGTCAACGCTGTCCTGAAGCTTTACTATGTGTTCGTTAAATGCGCCCTTGTTCCTTACCGAGGTGAGCGCATCTACAAATACCTTTTTGTTAAGGGCTTTTACTATGTGTTCTTCTTCGAGTATCTTTTTTTCGGCTCTAATGCTGTGCAGCAGAAGAATGAGTATTACAATGAGCACCAGCGCAATGGCGGTGAGTATATTAAACAGATTATCCTTTATAATATCGCCAAAGCTGCTCTTGACGTCTTCGGCCGAGTAATAGGTCAGCGCAGTATGTATTGTTGCGTTAGGCACTACATCAATTACCCTTGTAATGATCGAATAGAGATGGACGTTGCCCTTGCGCAGCAAAAAGTGGAAATCCATGTCAATGCCGGTGTAAACGGTGGTCAGGTGCAGCTTTTCACATTGCTTTGAGATGTTGCCGTAGCGGTAGTTGCTTATCAGCACACAGTCCGCTTCCTTGCGGGCAACGGCATTCAAAGCGGTCGGCGTATCGGCATAATACTTTTTCTGCCAGCGCGGATAGTATTCGTCAAGGAACAATTCATAGTTTGTGTTGCCTTCGTTTATTGCAACGGTCACGTTTTCCGATCGGAGAAATCCCTTCTGCTCTGACGCCCGCACTACTGCGTCCACCTCGCTGTGCATTAGCGCAGACGTCTTTACCAGACCAAGCTCTTCCGTATCATAGTAGGTAAGGTTAGACGGGAACACGCAGTCGATCTCGCCTTTTTTCAGCGCCTCTATGGCGGCAGCCGAGTTTGGATAGCATACAGCTTCAAATTTCAGGTGGGCGTTGTCGAGAGAATCGGCGGCGCTGTCGAGAAAATCCTTAAGTGCGCCCGTAAGCTCACCGTTGACAGGATCTTTTGCGCAGTATGCCAGGTAGTTGTCCTGATATCCTACCTTTATAGTGCCGTGATGAGCAAGCCAGTCCTTTTCTCCGGAATTAAGATATTTGTTGTTTTCGGTATTTTTCAGATACTTGTCGTTAAGCTGCTGGTCAAAATATTTATTTTCATCCTGAATACGGTTAAGCGCATTTTCAAGCTCCGCCAACAGATCGGGACGATTTTTGTTTACCACAAAGAAGAAATCCGAGGAGCCTATTTTGCATATAGGCACTGCCGTATCGTGCGAGCCATACATATCCATAGTCACAAGACCGTCAAGCTCATTGCCGAGCTTTTTCAGGGAATCCTCCTCGGGGCAGGTCAGTTCTACCAAGTTTATTTTCAGTCCGTGTTTTGCTATCCAGTCATCAAAATAATCCTTTTGTACAGTGCCTTTTGTTACGCCGATGCGCTTGCCGTTCAGAGTGGAAAGATCCTCAGCGGAGATATCCTTGTTGTCGGGCGGAATGAAAAGATAGTATGCTTCGGTGCCCATAGGTATCGAAGAGAAGAGCATATCCTTTGTGCGCTCCTCGGTAAAGGAAACATTGCTCATGATGTCTATTTCGCCTTTTTTCAGCTTATCCATCATTTCGTTCCAGGTGCCCTCTACATATTCATATTCCCAGCCGGTATAGGCGATTATCTTCTGGTGGTACTCGTAAGAGTAGCCTGACCGTCTTCCGCTGCTGTCCTTTATAAAAAACGGGACCTCATGCCAGCCGACACGCACGACTTTTCCGGTGCCGCCTTCCGCATGGACGGTTATAGGTGAAACAAGGCTCATTGCAATGGTTATAATAAATATAAGAGCCGTTATAAGGCTTGTTTTTTTATGTGACCGCATTGAGAGTTCCTCCTGATGTAGCGTTGTATTATTCTCATGCTTATGAAAATATAGTATATTACATATTATATCACAAAAATGAAGAGTCTTGTACAGCTTTTTGTGTTTTTTTGAGAAACAAATATTTAAGCAAAAGTTAAATAAATTTGGTGCAAATTGCTGATTGAGAATAATTGAGTCTTGGATGTCGGCGCCGGCAAGCTGGCGGTGCCGATTTCGCGCTGATAGTTTACTCATACCGAAAGAAACGCATCGCGGTTCTTACTGTTTTCCAACCGCGAGCGGAGTAGTTTTGGTCTGTTTTTCTTGCGCCGCGAACAGGGGAGCGCAGGCTCTGCGCCGCCGCCGGCAAGCTGCCGGTGCCGATTTCGCACTGATAGTTTACTCATACCGAAAGAAACGCATCGCGGTTCTTACTGCCTTTCAATCGCGATGCGGTTCTTACTGTTTTCCAGCCGCGAGCGGAGTAGTTTCGGTCTGTTTTTCTTGCGCCGCGAACAGGGGAGCGCAGGCTCTGCGCCTACGCAGCGTGGGTGGTATTTTCTTTGATGTTGTGTTAGACTGATATCGAAAGGAGGTCGGGAAAATGGATAAGTACGTTACAGGAGCCGTTATCCGCAGACTCAGAGAAAAAAAGAAAATGACTCAGGAGGAGCTTGCACAGAAAATATTTGTGAGCAGCAAGGCGGTGAGCAAGTGGGAAACAGGCATGGGATTTCCGGATATAAGCCTGCTGGAGCCGCTTGCAAAGGCTCTGGATATTTCGGTGATAGAACTGCTTTCCGGCGAATATGTACAGAATGGGAACAGATGCTCGAATATGCTGCGGAGCATTTTTTATGTATGTCCGGTATGCGGGAACGTGATAAGCTCAGTGGGCGCTGCGGTAGTGAGCTGCTGCGGGATAACCCTGCCGCCGCTTGAAGCGGAAACTGTTGATGATGCTCACGATATCCGTACAGAGGTGATCGAGGACGAATATTATGTAACTATCACTCACCCGATGACGAAAGAGCATTATATATCTTTTATTGCAGCGGTTTCGGATAACGGTGTGAATATCGTTAAGCTGTATCCGCAGGGAAATGCCGAAGCGCATTTTAAGATAAGCAGAGTAAAATATCTGTACGCATTTTGCAACCGTCACGGGCTGTATCATATACGGCTCGGCGCCGGAAAAAACTGACCGAAGCTTTTGCAGACGCAAAATATCCCCGGAACCGTCTGGTTTACTGGGGATATTTCTTTCAGCGCACAAAGCGGGCGTTGTATTCGGCGTTGATCTCGCTTATCTCTTTCAGACCGTCAATATAGGGCTGATAAAGCTTTTCAATGCCGCCTCCGCCCAGGCTGTCACATCCTGAGCAAAATTCGCATTCGCTGCCGCAGTCACCGTAAAGAGCCTGGCGCACGATCTTTTCACGCTGCTCACGGGTGGTATCTTTGATAAGAATAGAGTCCGTGTTTGTCATCTCCTTTTTGTGAAATGTGTTATGCTGCGGTAATATCATTCCCGAAGGAGAAAATATTATTACGTTCAACTCAGTTTTTCTTCCTCCGGATATTGCTGTAAAAGTCTGTCAGGTGTTTATATTATCCGTAAAAGTCCATTGCCGCAAGATATGTGTATTTCGACTGATACCAGTTTATGGCGTCCTCAAAATAACTGTTGAAGCCGCGGTAAGTTGCCGAATAATACGACTGACTGTACGGCAGCATCTCAATGCACAGGGCAGGCCTGTTATATGTGCAGCGGAACCAGTTCTCAAGACCGCCGCTGTATACTGTAACGTCAGTTGACATACCGAAAACCATGTATCCGCTGTTGTTTGCAATGTGATTTGCAAAAGCGTAGTCATCCGGGATAGCGCCGTTCATCTCATCACGCCAGTAAATGCCGTTGCCTACGATGTGCATATCCAGCAGCCACAAAAAGTCGTTTTCGGCGCAGAGATCAATTATAGCCTGAGTTTCGCTCTCGCTTGCGGCATACTTTCCGGGATATTTGTCCTCACCGGCGCTGTAAGGCCAGTTGGTATACTGTCTTTCCCAGTTGTACGGGAAATTGCGGTTCAGATTTACTCCGTTTGCGTTCAGCTTGTAGCTGTCAGGGTCATAATAGCCCGTACTGATAAGCGGCGACTCTCCGGCGTTGCTGATGTCGGTGCCGTCCGGGTTTATCATGGGAACGATGTACAGGGTATAATTATCCAGCAGCTCCCTTATGTTATAATTTCCGTAATAACTGCCGCTTTTATATGCCTTTGCGTACTCCTCAATGCAGCGCATTGTAAAGCTTATGGTTATATGCTCTCGCGCATGGATACCGGCGACTATACAGGACTTTTTGTTGCCTTTGCCGAGAGTAACGCAGGTTATCGGCTTGCCCCTTGCGCTGCTGCCGATGTTGAAGGAACCGATGATATCCGGATATCTTTCGCGCAGCAGAGAGATATCTCTGTAAACGGCGGACGAGGTGTAATACAGATAAGCATTGACTATCGGTTTGCCGTCATCATTATCAGATGAGCTTTCGGATAATTCGGGATCTGTGTATGACGGCTCCGGCGACGGCTCCGATATTACTGTCACCTTGCAGGAGTCGCTCAGTCCGGAGCTTGTTCTCAATGTAAGAGTGGCTTCGCCTTCTGCAAGAGCAGTTATAACGCTGTCGCTGCTCACATATATTACGCTCGGATTTTTGATATAATAAGTTACATCCGGTGATTCGGCGTCATAGGGCAGATAATAGTAATTCATGCGGTACTGTTCGCCGATCTTCAAAGTCAGATCATGCGCGCTTAAATTAACGCTCTCTGCTTCTTTAGATCCGCTGCTGCTCTGGGAATATGAAGGCTGCGGGTCGTCACTCTCCTGAAGCGATGATTCCGGTTCGGAGCTTTCTTCAAATGACGATTCCGGCTCGGAGCTTTCCTCAGATGATGATTCATACTCTGAGCTTTCATCGGCTGACGATTCCGGTTCGGAGCTTTCCTCAACTGATGATTCATACTCGGAACTTTCCTCGGCTGACGATCCCTGCTCGGAGCTTTCTTCAGCCGATGATCCCGGCTCGGAGTTTTCGTCAGCTGATGAACCAAGCGTCCGGCTGCTGTGACCGGAGGAATCCGGTTTGCTGCTCTGTGCAGGGTCATACTTTGAAGAAGCGCTGCCGGGATTTTCAGAAATGTCCGGCTTGACTATCGAAGGCAGTGAATACGCTGTCTTTCCGTCATTTGAACCTGAACTTCCGCTCTCGGATACGCTGACCTCGGCAGTCTCACCGGCTGCTTTGTCCGCCGCGCTTCTTCCGGAAGAGCAGCCTGCCATAAGCACAGCCGCAGAGACCATGACCGCATACAGGGCATATATTTTTTTGCTCATAAACATCAGCTCCTTAAAATGTGGAGATACCTCAGCAAGGCAGCCGGGAGCTTTCGCAAAAGCCCCTGAGCCTGCGGGAACGGCGCTTGCTCGTCAGAGATTATTTGCGCATATTTATCTGATAACTACCGACTGACTGAAAAGCTCCTTATAGCGTGTTTCAAAGAGCTTACTGTCATATTCCATGATCTTGCCCTGATCGGGGTCGGCAGCAAATACAGTGCCTGCGCTGTCATCGTGACCTACAAGTACCATGCAGTGTTCGTTTGCGTACCATGTCACGGTCTCTCCGTTGGTTGCCTCCCATGTTGCCGTATAATATCCGGGAACAAGGTTCAATGTCGCCCATACCATTACCGGAACGCCGTTATCGGTAAATTTGAACAGGTCGGTAAAGCTCATATTTTCAAGCTCCTCGGCTCTCATATTGCTGCCCTGATCCTCAAGGAATCTGTTTGCGGAATTTACGATAACCGGCGCATAGCATCCGTAGGAATAGCTCGAATACGGATTGCCGGCGAATTTCTCACGGAAATCCGTTTCCCATGCGTTGCCCTTTTCAAGATAATCGTCAGCCATTTTTTCCTTGCTTACGTCATAGCCGAGAAAATTCAGGACCATAGTGAGCGCGGTTATCTCACAGCCGGTGGGCAGAGAAGGATACTGATAAATAGCCTTGAACCTTTTATACATTGCAGGATTGTTTTCGGGGTCATTGGCAAGCAGCTTTCCGTCATTTGTAACGGTGATGCTGCATACATCGAATACACCCTCACGGGTCATAACCTTAACAGTGGCAGTGCCGTAATCTATGCCCTTTACATAACCGTCCTTGGTTACGGTGCATATCTTCTCATTTGAAGATGTAAATGTCACATACTTTGTATATTCGCCGTAGGGGAGATAATATTCAAGCTTGATGCGCTGACCCGGGAAGATGAACCTGTTGCGGTTGTAGAAATCTATATCCGAAGCGACAGGCTTTACGGTAACTGCGCATGACGCTGTAACGCCGTTTTCGGCAGTAACTCTTACAGTGGTCATGCCGCCGCTTATAGCCTTTACCATGCCGGTTTCGTCAATGGTGCAGATATATTTGTGGTCGGAGGAATAAGTACACTCCGCATAAGTTCCTTCGGGGAATATTGTTTTCAGCTCGACCTCATCGCCTGCCATAAGCTCAAGACTGCTGCGGTCAAAGCTTATGCTCTTGGGCAGTGTGTCCACACTTATGCGGCAGCTTGCCTTTACATTGTTATATGTGTATGCGGTTACGGTCGCTGTGCCGATGCCTATTGCAGTTATGTTTCCGCTGTCGTCAACTGTCAGAACGCTGCTGTTGCTTGAGGCATATCCGATAAAGAATGAAGCCTGAGTATCGTCCAGTCTTGGCGAAAGCTTTGCGGTCTGGCCGATATTCATTTTCATGGCATATTTTTCAAGAGCAAGATATTTCGGGGAATCCTTCACGGATACGGTTATAACGGTATTAACGCCGTTGAACACACTGCAGGTTATCTCGGCAGTACCGATCCCTACACCCGTAAGAATACCGTCCTCGCTTATAGTGCATACATCGGTATCGCTTGAAGAAAATTCAAATCCTTCAAAAAACGCATTTTCCGGCTGTACAGAAGCATTAAGAGCAACGCTTTCGCCCACGCCTATTTCCGTTACTGACGGCTCAAGCTTCACAGCAGCGGGAACTTTTCTTACTGTGACCTTACATTCGGCAGTAACACCGTTATAAGCTTCTGCGGTAATGGTCGCTTCACCTTCGGAAAGAGCGGTTATCTTTCCGCCGGCGGCTATGGCAACATCAGGAGCGCTGCTTGTCCATCTGAGATTTCTGTCCAGCACGATAGACGGCGATATTACCGGAGTGACATCTGCTGTATCGCCGACGAGCATATTCAGATTTTCTGCCATTGTGAGAGATTCTATCGGGTCATATACCTTGACCCTGATAACAGCCGTCTTTTTATTGACTGTTATAGCCTTGACATAGGCGATACCTCTTTTAAGAGCCGTAAGCTTGCCGTTTTCGTCCACACTGACGATCCCTGGCGAACCCGAACGGTAATAAAGCGTCTTGTTTGCCGCATCATCGGGGAGAACCTTTGCGTTTATCTGGTACTCGTCGCCTTTTGTAAGGAAGATCCTGTATTCGTCAACGACCACCTGACTTGGTGGAGTTTCGACCAGAACGACAGTGTAGCCCTTTTTTCCTTCGGGAGATGTTGCCCATACAAGACTCATTCCCTTGTTCACGCCGGTCACCATTCCGCCCGGAGCTACCGATGCTACCTTGGTATTTCCGCTTGTCCATGAAAGCTTGCGCAGAGTAGCGTTTTCGGGCAGTATGGTTGTGCCTATCCTGCGTGACTCGCCTATGAATATCCTGAGAACATCATAATTTGTTTTCACCTGCGTAACGGGTACGATAGCCCTTACTACGCATTTTGAGTAATGCCCGTCGCTTACTCTTGCGGTTATGGTAGAATAACCGACAGCGTTTGCGGTAATAACGCCGTTTTTGTCTACGGAGACTATTTCGGGGCGGCTGCTTTTATAACGGATATTCTCATAACACGGAGAAGCCTCCAGAGGAAGCTTCTGTTCCTCTCCGACATTTACGGTAAGGCTGCCTTTTTCAAAGCGGAATACCTTTATCTCAGGCGGATCAGGCTCTACCGGATCCGATGTTTCAGATGTTTCCGAGGTTTCCGATGTTTCCGATGTTTCGGACGTTTCAGACGTTCCGGATACTTCTGAAGTTTCAGAGATTTCTGATGTTTCGGAGCTTTCCTCTGTCACAGATGAGGGAGAACCGCCCTCAGCGTGCGCATCAACACCGACAATGCCGGCGATACACAGCAGTGTGAATATAATTGCTGCGGCGTAATATTTAAGGTAATGCTTTTTTTTATTTTTTTCCATGATATTCCCTGAAGCTTTGTAGCTCCGGGTCCTCCTCTCGTTATTTATGAACATATTTATTATACCATAAAAGAAATAATAATTCAACCCGACATCAGAAATCGTCAGGGCTTTAAATGGACATAAAATGCTCCCCATGCCGCAGGGGAGCGTTTGGTCAATTGTACATCGGTCCGGTGGAAAATCTCAGGTGTTCG
>CADBPE010000167.1 GCA_902796475.1 uncultured Ruminococcus sp. | reverse complement strand
TCGGCGGCTGGTGGCTTTTAAACTAACCGTTAGTAGGGGACGCCCTCTTGCGCAGGGCGTCCCCTCTCAAAAAACAGTCCACCGGACTGTTTTTTTGATTCACCCCTTGCGGAGCGCTTGTATCTTATGGTTTTCGCGCTCTGCGGAGCGCGACCAAAGGCTCTGCCTTTGGAATCCGCAAGCCTTTGAAAAGGCTTGAGCGAAACTTTTGTGTTGTGGTTTTTGGTTTGATATTTTGGAGCGCAGAAAAAATTTCGACAAAAAATTAGTTTTTTCATTGACAGCGGGGGAAAGGGATGATATAATCATCAACAGAATTGAATATACAAACTTATCCGGAGTGACTGAGGGAACAGGCCCTGTGACGTCCGACAACCTGCCGAAAGGTAAGGTGCCAAATCCTGCGGTATAGCCGAAAGATGAGTATTTTTTTGCCGCTCGGTTATGCCGGGCGGTCTTTTTGCTGCTCCGGACAGACAGAAAGGAAAGAATAATATGGCACACCATCTCTTTACATCCGAATCAGTAACAGAAGGACATCCGGATAAGCTTTGCGACAGAATTTCAGACGCTATTCTTGACGAGATCATATCTATCGATCCTGATGCGCACGTTGCCTGCGAGGTGACTGCCGCTATGGGTCTGGTGCTTATTATGGGAGAAATATCCTCAAAGGCTCCCGTGAATGTTGAAAAGATAGCGCGTCAGGTGATAGTTGAAACAGGTTATAACGATCCCTCGGTCTGCTTTGACGGCAACTCTTGCGCAGTGCTTACTTCTATACATTCGCAGTCGCCGGATATTTCTATGGGCGTTAATTCCTCCTGCGAGTACCGCGACAACAATGGCGACAAGCTTGACCGTATAGGCGCCGGCGATCAGGGCATAATGTTCGGCTTTGCGTGTGACGAAACTCCTGAGCTTATGCCGCTGCCCATTTCGCTTGCTCATAAGCTTGCAAAACGTCTTGCGGAAGTACGCAAGGACAACACTGTTGACTATCTTCGTCCGGACGGCAAGACACAGGTCACTGTTGAATATGATGAGAATAACCGTCCTGTAAGGATAGATACGATCCTTATTTCCACACAGCATGATGAGGATGTTTCTCTTGATACTATCCGCAGAGATCTTATAAAGCACGTTATAGAGCCTGTTATTTCTTCTGATATAATGGACGATAACACGAAAATACTTGTAAATCCCACAGGACGTTTTGTTATCGGCGGTCCTGCCGGTGACAGCG
Source organism: uncultured Ruminococcus sp. (assembly GCA_902796475.1). GTDB lineage: Bacteria > Bacillota > Clostridia > Oscillospirales > Acutalibacteraceae > UBA1213. Next base: position 7,414 of record CADBPE010000167.1, on the reverse strand, counting down.
GACTTACCGGCCGCAAGATCATCGTAGACACCTACGGCGGCTATTCACGTCACGGCGGCGGCGCCTTCTCCGGCAAGGATCCCACAAAGGTTGACAGAAGCGCCGCTTATGCCGCAAGATATGTTGCAAAGAATATAGTTGCCGCAGATCTTGCCAAAAAGTGTGAGATACAGCTTTCATACGCTATCGGCGTTGCGCGTCCTGTTTCCGTTATGGTCGAGACCTTCGGCACAGGCACAGTGGACGAGGATATCCTCACCAAGGCTGTAAATGAGGTGTTTGATCTTCGTCCGGCTGCTATTATAAAGGAGCTTGACCTGAATAAGCCCATTTATCGAGGACTTGCCGCATACGGTCACATGGGCCGTGAGGACCTGAATGTTCCCTGGGAAAAAACCGACAGATCAGAAAGACTTATCGCAGCAGTCAAGGCTCTTTCCTGACTCTTCCGAGCCGATCCGCACTGAAAGCTATTCGGGGGAAACCCTTTTCCGGCGGAAAAAGGGTTATCCCCCGAACCCCTTTCCTAAAACCGCTGAATTTTATATGTTTGCAGGCGTAGTTTACAATAATGCGAAGGATTTTTGCTGACATTTCATATCAGATCTAAAAATTGATTTCCGCGAGATTTCGCTAAAGCAATCAGCGCTGCTAAAAAAAACAGACCGGTACTTTACTTCAAGTGCCGGTCTTGCTTTTATTCATTTTCTATGTCAATGCCGAAAATCTTTGCGGTGTTCTTGTAAAGTATCTTTTCCTGTTCCTCCGGCGAAAGTCCAAGCTTCATGAATGCTTCGTATTCGCTCATCGGATCCCACATCGGGTAATCAGAGCCGAAAAGCAGCCGGTCGGCGCCGTAAAGACGTATAAGCTCCTTTGTATGCTCAGGACTGACAAACGGCATAACGCTGGAAATGTCCATAAAACAGCGCATTCCTGACATGTACGGTACGGCTTCATCATAAATGGACCAGCCGCCCAGATGAGCCGCAACCATAGTAAGCTGCGGAAAGCACTGCTCTATCCTTTCAAGACGTCTTGGATGAGAATAGTCATACCGGTGGCCGCCGCCGTGTATGAGCAGCGGCAGACGTCCCGCAAATTTTTCGTAAAGCTTCATCGCCTTGTCGCTGTCGGCGTTGAATTTCTGAGTGTCGGGGTGAAGCTTTATTCCTCGCAGTCCCAACGAAATGATGCGTTCGATCTCCTCGTCAGCGTTTTCCATATCGGGATGCAGTGTGCCGAGTCCAATAAATTCGCTGTGAGCCCTGCACTGCTCTGCAACAAAAGTGTTCAGACGCTTTACAGTGTTAGCCGTGAGCGCGACCGAATTTACGACAAATTTTTTTATCGGGCTTGTCTGAGCGTACTTTACAAGATCTTCGGCAGTGCCGGAGCAAGCCATGTTCACCTCGTAAAACTCACCGACGCTCTTTACCGCCATAGGCGCTAACTTTCTATGATAAATATGATCGTGACAGTCAATTACAAGCATATCTGTTCCTCCCGCAGTGTTATCAAAACTATTTTAGCAGTATATTCAGCTTACGGTCAGAGAAATGATCCTGAAGTCTGAATTTCCGGGATTGTTCTTGACCTTCACACGGACAATTTATGCCTTTCTTTTCAGATTGATGTAAATGACATTATGGGCATAATAGTCCTGAAGTAAAAGTAAATATTGTTTAGCAATATTATAATGCAGTCAAATAACAATGTCAATGCAAACAAAGGCTCCAGGATCGATTTTCATGCATCGAATAACACTTGAATATATAAATAAAGAATATTTACAATAAGAAACAGCCGGTCATTGTAATGACACGCAGCGTAACAGCGATGTTACGGCGCGATTCTTTACATTTTTATACATATCTGTTACTTTCATAGTATAAACAAACGAAAGGACAGATAAAAATGAAGGCTAAAAATGCTATCTTTATCGGCGTCAGCTTGCTTGCGGCATTTGCACTCTGGACATTTTTGATAATTAAGGCCGATGTTCAGAATGTCGGACAGCAGGACACAGCGGTAGGCTTTGCGTCATTCAATACATGGTTTCATCATCTCACGGGCGCAAATATGTGGCTCTATATCGTTACGGACTGGCTGGGGCTTGTTCCGGCGGCAATATGTATGTGTTTCGGAGTTCTGGGACTTATCCAGCTGATACGCCGCAGAAGCTTATTGAAGGTTGACCTTGATATAATCCTTTTGGGGTGCTATTATATCCTTGTGATAGCCGCATATCTGATATTTGAAATGATACCGATCAATTACAGACCTATCCCGATAGATGGTATTATGGAGGCTTCCTATCCGTCATCGACAACGCTTCTGGTACTGTCGGTAATGCCGACTCTGATATTTCAGATCGGACGAAGGTGCAGAACAAAAGCCGTCATTATCGCCGTAAACATATTTTCAGTATCATTTTCGGCGTTTATGGTGATAGGCAGGCTGATATCGGGCGTTCACTGGGCAACGGATATAATCGGTTCGGTCTTTCTGAGCTTCGGATTGTTTTTTCTGTATTATGCCGCTGTACTGTTTACGGAAAAGAGGAAGGAAAATGGAATTTAACGAAAAATTGCAGGAACTCAGAAAAAACAAGGGACTGACACAGGAGGAGCTTGCAAAGGAGCTTTTTGTTTCGAGGACAGCGATATCAAAATGGGAATCCGGACGGGGATACCCAAGCATAGATTCGCTGAAAGAAATATCCCGTTATTTTTCAGTGTCGATCGACGAGCTTATATGTCCGGATGAGATAATAACAGCGGCTGAAAATGAAAAGCAGGATACAATAAAAAAATACACGTCCCTGATATGCGGTCTGCTTGATATTCTGACGCTGCTGCTGCTGTTCCTTCCCGTATTCGGAAACGGTGAAAAATCGACTGCCGCGCAGATCTTTGAATTGACCGAGATCAGCCAATGGATAGTTACAGTATATGCGGCGGTGATCGTTATAACGGTACTGAACGGAGTCTTTGCAGTAATTATAAGCCGTTTCGATAAGCCTGTGTGGAACAGGAATTGTCTTATTACAGGCGTATTGCTGTCCGTTGTTACCGTGATGATGTTCATTATTACAAGACAGCCCTATGCCGGAATAATGTGCTTTACAATACTTATTATAAAAGGATCTTTAATGTTAAAGGGTGGTACAAATGGAAAATAAACAGCCGACTTTTCTTGAATTGCTTCTTGAAGCGCATATAGGTCTTGAACGTCAGGGGCCGGGCAGCCGTAAAACGGTTGAAAAGGCTCTGGGCTTTTTAGGCGATCTGAGCAGGATTGAAAAAACTGTTGATCTGGGCTGCGGAACAGGCGGTCAGACGCTTATTTTAGCGGAACACCTGAGCGGCAGCATTGTCGGACTGGATATGTTTCCGGCTTTTGTTGACGTGCTGAACAGCAAAGCAAAAAGCAGAAACCTTGATGACCGAGTGAAGGGAATAGAGGGCAATATGGAAGATCTGCCCTTTGAGAAAAATTCGCTTGACCTTATCTGGTCGGAGGGTGCGATAGATAATATCGGTTTTGAAAAGGGTCTGAGACACTGGCGGGAGTTTCTGAAAAACGGCGGTCATATTGCCGTTACAAGCCCCTCATGGCTCACTAAGGAGCATCCGCAGGATGCCGAACGATTCTGGGCTGAGGCAGGCAGCGGTCTTGATACGGTCGAAAAGAATATCGGAATAATGCAAAGCTGCGGATATCAGTTTGTATCAGCCTTTGCTTTGCCGGAGGAATGCTGGACCGAGAATTATTATTATCCAAGAGAGAAAGCGATTTGTGAGCTTGTCAAAAAATACGATTCTTGTGATACCGTGAGAGAATACGCTGAAATGAACCGCCGTGAGGTCGGGCTGTATCTTGAATACAAGCAGCACTATGGATATGTGTTCTATATCGGAAGAGCGGTTTGATCCTGACCCATGCGATAAAAAAGCCATTTGCCGGATATTTGTATCGGCAAATGGCTTTTATTATTCAGGCATAGCAAAGGCAGCCTGTATAAGACGATTCTGAGATGGGAGCGCTCGTCCGACTTTGTGATCTTCAGTCAGATCTGTTATTGACGCTTACGGCGGATGCAGACTGCTTTGCAAAGAATTACTTTGTTACCGTCAGGACAAAGTATTTCTTTTTAATCTTGCCGGTGCTGTCTTTTACCTTGACGCAGATGTCGTATTTAACGGCTGCGGTCGGGGTGATCTTTATAATGGAGTTGCTCTTAAAGGCTTGTGCAGTAGACCAGTTTTTGGAGGCTGCCTTTTTGAAGTATACTGCGAAGGTGTAAGGCGATGTCCTGCCCTGAGGAACAAGTACAAGCTTGGTTTTGCTGTTGTTGTAAACCATGCCGTAGGAGTCGCTGGTGTAATCGCCGTTTTTTTCCTTTATTGTGATACTGTACAGTCTGGACGCTCCCTCAAAGGTGCCGTGATCCGTTGCTCCGCTTCCCGGCATGATGCGGAAGGTCGGAGAGTCGCCCTCAAAGGTAACGGTCTGGACATTTGAGTTTATAAAAACTCTGTCGCCCATAAAGGTGACGCTTGAAGGGATAGTGACTGTGGTGAGCTTGCTGCTTGCAAATGCCTGATTCTCAATTCTTTTAAGGGCAGACGGGAAGCCCTTTGTTCCTGTTCCGAAGCCGCTTACATACAGTCCGGGATATAAGATCACATCAATCGTTTGTTGATCAGATCAACTGAGCTTCATTCCTGTTTTTATAGACCTGAACATTCTGACAGCCGCATTATAATACAGCGCTTCTGCATTGGTCATAGCGTATTCAAGTGGCATCGGACGGTCAACAACGCAGCGCAGGGAAGAGATACCATAGTCCAATATCCTTTCCGCACCCTCACCGAGCGAGCCGGATAGTCCGATACATGGGATACCGAGCCTTTTTGCGTGTATGCCGACACCCTGCATGACCTTTCCGCAGACGCTCTGACTGTCGGTGCAGCCTTCACCGGTAATAACGATATCGGCGCCTTTCAGCTTTTCGTCAAAATCAATGAGCTGCAGGACGGTTTCGATACCCGACTGCATTTTGCCGCCGAGAAATACATTCAGCGCAGCGCCAAGACCCCCGGCAGCGCCCGAACCTTCAACGGTATCGCAGTCAATGCCGAACTCCTTTTTTATAACATCACGGTAATTGCACATTCCGCTTTCAAGCTGATCTATAATTTCGTCAGAAGCGCCCTTCTGCCCTGCAAAGGTGCGTGATGCGCCGTTTATACCGCAAAGGGGATTTTTTACATCACACATAACGGTGATGCGGCACTCGGAAAGCCGCCTGTCAAGACCGCTTGCGTCAATATGCGTGACCTCCGCCAGATCTCTGCCAAAGCCCGAAAGCTCATGCCCGTCCTTGTCAAGAAAGCGAATACCCAGCGCCCTCATGCAGCCTATGCCGCCGTCATTGGTAGCCGAGCCGCCTATCGCTGCGGAAATATCACGGCAGCCACGGTCAAGAGCGTCAAGAATAAGCTCGCCTGTGCCGTAGGTGGTCGTGTTCATAGGATCTCTCAGATGCTCTGGCACAAGCGGCAGACCCGACGCCGCAGACATTTCTATAATAGCCTTATTGCCGTCTGTGATACCATAGGCGGCTTTTATTGTATTCATCAAGGGATCGTGTACCTCTGCCGTGACGCGCTTTCCGTTTGTCGCAGAAACTACGGCATTGACTGTACCCTCGCCGCCGTCCGCAACAGGTACGCCAAGACATTCGCAGTTGGGAAAGACCTCTCCTGCGGCTTTTGTCAGTAATTCTATTGTCTGTGCGCTTGTAAGACTTCCCTTGAACGAATCCGACGCAAAAAGGAATTTAAGGCATGGAATGCTGCTTTTGAGCGCATCGCTGCATTTATCCGAAATTACCCGTATTTCCTCTTTGGTTATTTTTTTGTTATTCAAAAACCTGTCATACAGCAGCTCCGGCTTTATATGTATCAGCAATACGGGAGTATTGTTCCTGTTTGATCTGTTATCCGAGGGAAATGCTCCTCGGCAAACCTTTCCTGCAATATTGAAAAGACCGTTCCAGTTTTCGGAAGCAAGTTCATTAAAATTTTCCGGCAGTTTTTTTGATATAAGATAATTCAATGTAAATGCAGGCAGCAGAAATGCGTTGCAGTAATTCTGTTTGACATAAGCCTTCTTTATCTCATTGAGGTAACCGACCTGTTTGGAAATATCCGCATTTGCCGGATAGCCCTCTATTTTTGAGCCATGCACACTTTTTATAACGTAGTATTTTGAATCGAACACTGCGGCAGTATTATCATCGATATACAGAGTATCGATTTTTGCCTCTCCTGCGCCCTTATAGGTTTCGGTTTTTTCCTCACCAAAAAAGCTGTATTCAGGGGGAGAGGAATTTTTGCTGACATTACAGTATCCGAAAACATGGTCGTTAGTGTATTCCCATACACGGTCAAAGGCTGTTGTGCCGAATGTAACATTGTCATAATGCTTGCTTTTGCCGCACCATGCTTCGAGGGTACGAAAAAGGAAAATATCCCTGTTTGATACGGCACAACGAAGGTATTTTCTGACGATAGGAACTGTTTTTTTCAAATCGTCGGCGCTGATCATATCAATATCATCAGGCAGAATAAGGCTTTTGTACTTGCCGGTGTTTTGTATCAGATCATAGGCATACCGCAGCGCAGAGGCGTGTATCCTTGTGATGAACTGACTGAAATCGCTGATCTTATATTTCCGTATCAGATCCGTATAAATAACATTATCGTCAGATATATAAGGTCTTGTTTTCTGAATGGTGCGGCTCCATGAAATGCGTCCTCTTGACTGATTGCCTGTAATATGACTGCTCTCATAATAAAGTCCATGATTCAGGTAATCCCTGAGAAGAAATTCAGCTACCGAAAGCCGCTCTACAACGGCAGAGTTATCCTGCAAACTTCCTATGGCAAAAACATTTTCAGAATCAATGTAATTATCATCCTTTTCCAGCTTTATCAACACATTGATTATTGTGTTAATATGGCTGGTGATAGTTTCCCTGGCAGTTTGCCTTTCAGCGCTTTCTTCGGGAAGATTTGCTTTATTGACTGTTATCTCATCCATATACTTAGGACAGCTGTACACAACGGTCCTGCCTTCATCAAATGAACACTTTCCTACAAAAGCAAGCGTTTTTCCCTTAAAGAATTTATCTTTGAATCTTTTCTTTTCATTTTCGCTCAGAGTTTTAGGAAGTGCGCCTTGTTCCTTAAGAAAAATAAACTGTTTCTTCATGTGTTGTTACCTGAAGTATCGTTTTCATTATTGTTTTCATCAAAATCCGGCTCACTTCTTTCAGTCTGTCCGGATTGGTCTGCAGCATCTTGATCACCGGATGACCGTTTATCATCAGATTCTTTCGGTT
>CADBPE010000166.1 GCA_902796475.1 uncultured Ruminococcus sp. | reverse complement strand
GATTTCGCGCTCTGCGGAGCGCGACCAAGGGCGCTGCCCTTGGATCCTGCAAGCCTTTGAAAAGGCTTGAGCGAAACTTTTGTGTTGTCGTTATTGGCTTGATATTTTGGAGCGCCGGCAGCTTGCCGCCGAAACTTTTTTGTTTTAGTTTTTCTCAAGCTTTTTCAGCTTTTCAAGCTCTGATTTTTCTACCTTTATCTGTCCGTCCTTTATCAGGGTGACCTCCGATACTTTGAATGTGTGCGGCGCTGCGTCCGGCGATTTGTTTAATGATACGCTTAGTATGCCCGTTATCAGATTCACGTCCACAACGCTTCCTTTGCCGTCGGGAGTGTTTACCAGAGCGCCTATCTTCGGGGTTTTCTTTAACAGATCGCTGTATGCCTCCTGCTCGTATTTCAAGCAGCACATAAGTCTGCCGCACGTTCCCGATATCTTTACAGGATTAAGCGACATTCCCTGCTCCTTAGCCATCTTTATCGATACCGGCTGAAAGTCCCCAAGGAACGTCTTGCAGCAGAACGGTCTGCCGCATATTCCAAGTCCTCCGAGCATCTTTGCTTCGTCCCTTACGCCTATCTGCCTCAGCTCTATCCTCGTTCTGAAAACATAGGCAAGATCCTTTACCAGCTCACGGAAGTCAACTCTGCCGTCTGCGGTAAAGTAAAAAAGTATCTTATTGTTGTCAAAGGTATATTCCACATTGATAAGCTTCATTTTCAGCTTGTGCTCTTTTATCTTCTGCTCGCAAACCTCAAAAGCCTTCTGCTCTTTATCGCGGTTTTCCTTTACCTTTGCAACGTCCTCGGCAGTTGCTCTCCTGAGCATCTTTTTAAGCGGATATGATATCTCGCTGTCGGGTATCTGCCTGTTTGCCATTGCGACCTCTCCGCATTCAACGCCGCGGCTGGTTTCTACTATCACCAGATCGCCCTTGTTCATTTCCTCTCCGTTAGGGTCAAAATAATATATCTTTCCGACCTCACGGAACCTGACTCCTATTACTGTTGCCATAATTTCCTCCGTATCATTCAGACCTCAGCACCGCGCATAGCCAGGTGCTGTAAAAATTCAGATTTACATTTATATTAAGCACATCTCTTGCATGAAGGATAGTGCTTTGCAGCTTTAACAGTTTTTTCCTGCTGAACCTTTCCGATAATTCACGGGCAGCACTGCCTGCGTCTGCGGCGCCGTATGACGCCCTTACACACTCCGCCGAAAGACTGCACAGCCTGTCAAGCACTGCCACGGCAAAGGCTCTGTTCCGGGCGATCTTTCCGGAAGCAAGCATCAAAGCGTACTCGGTGGACTGAGGTATCGCGCGAAAGATCTCTTCGGCAGTTTTTTTCTCCTCTTCCCCGCCGCTTGCTATAAGTTCAAGCGCTGCACCTATGTTTCCTCCGCTGTCAGCAGCCGACTGGGATATTATCTCTTCAGAAATATCAGGCCTTATCCTTTTAAGCGCAGCGACAGCCTCGTTTACAGACGGCGGATAAAGCGTCATTATCCGTGAACGTGAGCGAACGGTTTGCAGCAGGTTAGCAGACGAAAGCGCCGTCATTATGAACATGACGTTTTCAGGCGGCTCCTCAAGTACCTTCAAGAACGCATTCTGAGCCGCAGGGAGCATTTTTTCACAATTAAGCAGAATATACGCCTTGCAGGGCGCCTCGTTAGGCTTGATATAAGCATCGGAGCGTATACGGCGCACAGACTCGATATTCAGTTCGCCGGAGTTATTGCCGTCAGCCACAAAAATATCGGGATGGATATTTTTAGCAGCCTTAACGCAGCCCGAACAAACGCCGCACGGACGGTCTCCGGAAGATGTGCAGACGGCATAAGCCGCAAGAACGGACGCAAGCGAGCGTTTGCCGCAGCCCTTCTCGCCCTCGATAATAACAGCATGAGGAAGGCTGCGGGCTTTCATCGCCTCAGTGAGTTCAAATTTCAGTTCGTCATTTGCCGCAAAATCATTCAGAAGCATAAGCTGACCCTCCAAACAAGCTGTAAATCAAAGCAGCAATAAGCTCACTCTTCTTCGCCGGTCTCTTCGGGAACACGGACTACCGTAACGGTATTAATACGGTTGTCCTCGACGTCATCGACAGTTACCTCCAGATTGTCATACTTGAAGCTGCTGCCCTTTTTCGGAATGTCGCCAAGCTGCTCTATTACCCAGCCGCCTACCGACTTGCTCTCGGTAGAGAAATTACGGGCGTCTTTCTTTACAAGCTCAAGCATCTCATTTATATGCAGGTCACCGCTTATCTCAAAGGTGTTGTCGCTTATCTTGTTGAACTTGCGCTCGATCTCCTCGTCCTCGTCCCATATCTCGCCTACAAGCTGTTCGAGAAGATCCTCCATCGTAACAATGCCGAGAGTGCCGCCGTAATCATCGGTAACAACGGCTATGTGCAGACGCTTGTATTTGAAATCCGCAAGTATGGACGGCAAAGCCCTTGAACGGTGAATGAAAAATGCAGGCTGTATAAGCTCGTTGAGCTTCGGACTTTCCGTTTTGAGAAGCGCTTCAAGATAATCTCTGGTGTGAAGGATACCGAAAATATTGTCTATGCTGTCACGGTATACCGGAATACGCGAATAACGCTCCCGCAGAACTATCTCACGGATCTTTTCGGGCGGGTCGTTTATGTCTATCGCTGTCATGTCAACTCTCGGCGTGAGAATGTCCGCCGCAGTTTTTTCGTCAAAATCAAGCGCCGACTGTACAAGCTCGCTTTCCTGTTCTTCAAGTACGCCCTCGTCCTCAATGCTCTCAACTATGTATTTCAGCTCGTCCTCGGTGACGGTAGGCTCCTTTTCGGTCTTTCCCTTCGAGGCTATCTTCTTCGCCAGATCACTCAGCTTCATAAGCAGGAACGTGACCGGCGACAGCAGTACCATAAGCAGATACAGCGGCGTTGAAAATGCCATTGCTACCTTTTCGCTGTTTTCCTTTGCTATATTCTTTGGCAGGACCTCTCCGAAAATGAGTATCACTACGGTAAGCACCACAGTGCTGAGGATAGTTCCGTTTGCCTCGCCGAAGAACGACACAAAAAGCAGTGTGCTCAATGCCGAAGCGGCAATATTGACTATGTTGTTTCCCACAAGAATGGCGGAAAGAGCCTTGTCATAGTTTTCCGATATACGGTAGGCTTTTTTTGCTTTTTTGCTGCCGTTATCGGCATAGCTTTTCAGTCGTATCTGACTTACCGATGAATAAGCTGTTTCGGTCGATGAAAAAAACGCCGACAGCATCACAAGAAGTATAATTATTCCTGAAAGCAACCAGGGATCCAAAATATATCACTCCAATTATAATATTACGATTATATATTATATGAAATATTTTTGCTGTTATAATTCTGTTAGAGAATTATAGATCATAATTTTATATTTTCGTATATGGAAATTTCCGCAAAATAAGCGATGCTCGTAATTTGCTTAAACAGGATCAATGCAAATGGTCACTATCGCCAAAAAGAAGTTATTATTGTACGGTTGATTTACGCTGATGTATCTGGTATACTGTAATAAAAGGTAATATTATGCAAAAATGTACGGTTCAGCAAGAGCTGATGCACCGCTCTCTCTTGTTTGTTTTTGTATAATAAAAATTTTCCGGAGGTGACTGTCTTATGAATACATCCGCCATCAGACACAGAAGCACTTTCGATATGTGCTATGCCGCTGATGACGATACAGCCGTTATCCGCCTGCAAACCGGCAAGGACGTTGATAAAGCCTGTATCATCTGCTCCGACCCGTTTATCGCCGAGCTTACCCGAAAAAAAGCATGGTACGGTCAGAAGCACCCCATGCGGCCCCTTATGGAGCTTGAAGAAAAACAGATATGGGTATTCCGTACAAAACCGAAGTTCAAACGGCTCCAATATTATTTTGAAGTCGAAAGCGGCGGCGAAAAATATCTTGTCTATGACAACAAGGTAATTCCCGCCGATTCTCCCGACAAAAGCTCCCGACAGTGCTTCAAGCTTCCCTGGATAAATCCTTCGGACGTGATAAAGCCTCCCGCATGGGTCAAGGATACCGTCTGGTATCAGATCATGCCCGACCGTTTCTGCCGCAGCAGTCCGGAAAGCGATGAGCGTTTTGAAGAATGGGGCAGGTTCAAGCCCTTCAAGTTCCATGTTATGTACGGCGGCGACATCAAAGGCATAACTCAGCGTCTGCCCTATCTGCATAAGCTTGGGATCAACGGTATTTATCTTACGCCTATTTTCCTTTCGAGCACATACCACCGCTATAACACCTTCGATTATGAGATGATAGACCCCATCTTAGGCACCGATGACGACATGAAGGAGTTTGTTGACAAGGCGCACAGCTTAGGCATACGCATTATGCTTGACGGTGTTTTTAACCACTGCGGCACCGAATTTTTCGCATGGAAGGACGTCTTTGAAAAAGGCAAGGCTTCGCCGTACTTCGACTGGTTTTTTATCAATGACGAAACTGCCATACAAAAAAACGACCACGATACCTCAGACGGACGTTACTTCACCTTCTCGTTCTGGGCGGGCATGCCTAAGCTCAACACCAACAATCCGGAGGTAATAAAGTATTTCTGCGATGTATGCTCTCATTGGGTCCGTGACTGGGATATCGACGGTATCCGATTTGACGTGGGCGACGAGATATCGCACACCTTCCTGCGGGAGCTGCGGCGCACTCTGAAGCCTATCAAGAATGACGTCTTCCTGCTTGGTGAGATATGGTTCGACTCTCTGCCCTGGCTTTACGGCGCCGAATACGATTCTGTAATGAATTATCCCACCTGCGGCTGCATAAACGGTCTGCACCGTGAAGAAAGCATGTCTTCGACCGACTTCATGTACTCTCTGAACACCTGTCTTTCCATGTATCCGGAACAGATAACCGAGGTGCTGTTCAATTTCCTCGACACCCACGACACCACCCGCATTTTTGAAGAGTGCAGCGGTAACACCGATCTTCTTATCCAAAAGCTTGCCCTGCTGCTTACTCTGCCGGGTACGCCCTGTATCTATTACGGCACCGAAATAGCCTTAAAGGGCAGGTCTGTGAGCGATAACCGCCGCTGCATGCCTTGGGACGAAATAGACAAGGGACTGCATAACGAAATTTTCAGCAAGGTCAGCAAGCTTATCTCGGTAAGACATTCTCTCCCCCAGCTTAAAAGTCCGGATATAGAATTCACCCACAGCAGCGAACACCCCCGTCTGCTTAACTATACGAGAAGCGCACAAAACTGCGCAGGCAGGATCGGCGTTTATGCAAATGCCGAAAAATGCGGCATTGAACTGCCCTCTGTGGGACGTGTGATCTATTCTGATCTTTACGAAAACAATATTTTACAGCCAAACGGTGTAATAATCTATGAAAAATAAAAAAAACAAACCTCCTCCCGAAAGAAGCCTGACTCTGCCCCGTCTGGTATGGCCGATGATGGTCGAAACGCTTTTGTTCATGATGCTCGGCATGGTGGACGTGCTTGTTATGAGCCGTTATGACGATCTGGCAGCTTCAAGCGTAAACACGGCAAATCAGGCGCTTTCGGTTCTGACGATAGTATTCACGGTCATTTCGGGCGCCGGAGGAATACTTATAACGCAATATCTCGGCGCCGGCAAACGTCAGGACGCTTCCCGCGCCGCTGCCCTTTCCATTGCGCTCCAGCTTGCAGCAGGAACGGTGATTTCTCTTGCTCTGCTGTTTTTCAGTGAACCGATACTTGTATTTATAGGCGCAAAGGACACCATCCTCACATACTCGCAGCAATATCTTTCCGTTGTGGGCGGATTCATGTTCTTTCAGTCCGTGATAAGCTCCATGACGGTCATAATACGCAGTCACGGCAACACAAAGCTGCCCATGTTCGTCACGGTGGGCATGAACATCTTAAACACTGCGCTTGACGTAATACTGGTGCCGGGTCTGTTCGGCTTTCCGAAAATGGGCATATACGGCGTAGCTTTTGCCACTGTATTCAGCCGCGCGGCGGGGTGCATCGTACTGGGCATCATTCTGTTCAGAAAAATAGAAAAGCCGTCATGCTTCAGGCTGCTGAAACCTTTTCCAAAAAAAGACACTGCGAAGTTCTTCAAGGTAGGCATACCGGCAGCGCTTGAAACATTCCTTTACAACCTTTCGCAGTTAGTGATAACCTCCATCGTGCTTAATTGTCTTACTGAGAAGGAGCTTGTCGCCAAGACCTACATACAAATGATAACGGTGCTGTTCTACATTTTCTCGGTGAGCATCGGGCAGGCATCGCAGATCATTATAGGACATTTAGTCGGCGCCGGCAAGACCGAAGAAGCATACCGTCAGGGCGTGAGATCGCATAAAGCGGCGCTGATAATTGCATTATGCGCCTCCGCCCTTGGGATACTGCTGAGAGTGCCGCTTATTTCGATATTCACAAATGACGCCGATGTCATCGGGATAGCCTCGGCAGTGCTTATCATCAATCTTGTTCTGGAATTCGGCAGGACAACGAATCTTGTGCTGATAGCCTGTTTACGAGGTACCGGAGACGTATATTATCCTACGATGTGCGCTATTATATCGAACTGGCTGATAAGCGTATCAGGCACATATTTATTAGCTGTAACATTCGGAATGGGTATATACGGATTATGGATAGCGCTGTCTCTGGACGAATGTGTACGGGGTATCCTTATGGTAATAAGATGGCGCAGCGGCAAATGGAAAAATAAAAAGCTTGTCAATGAATGAACCGCACCGGAACGGGAAATGATAGTAATTGAAAATACACCGTTTCCGGAGGTTTGGATATGCCGATAAGAACAGGAAAGGGCACGATCTCTCTGCCCGAAGGAGTATATATTAATTCGTCCGCAGGTGTGGCGGGAAACAAGGAAAAGGAAGGTCCTTTCGGAGCTGAGTTTGACATTGCTTTTGATAACAACAAGCTCGGTATGGAAACTTGGGAAAAAGCCGAAAGTGAGTTTCAGAAATACGCATTGTCGGCTATGCTTGAAAAAGCGGCGCTTGAACCGTCTGATATTGACGTGATATTTGCCGGCGATCTGCTGAATCAGAGTATGTCGTCCGTCTATGGTCTGCGCGAAACAGGGATCCCGCTCATGGGACAGTTCGGAGCGTGTTCCACTATGGCGCAGACACTGGCGGCGGCTGCTGTATTCGTATCATCCGGCGCAGCAGAAAGGGCGGCAGCAGTGACTTCTTCTCACTTCTGCACGGCAGAAAGACAATTCCGCATGCCGATAGAATACGGAGGGCAGCGCACACCGACCGCACAATGGACAGTGACAGGCGCAGGCGCAGCGCTGGTAAGCAGAAAGCCCTGTCCTGTACGCATAAACGCTCTTACTATCGGGCGGATAAACGATATGCAGATAAAGGACGCCGCAAACATGGGCGCAGCAATGGCGCCGGCAGCGGCAGACACGCTGCTGCGTTTTTTCGGCGACACAGACACAGCGCCGCAGAGCTATGATCTTATCCTGACGGGTGATCTTGGCAAAGTAGGCTCAGAGCTTTTGCGGGAGTTAATGTTCAGACACGGCGCAGACATTTCAAAGGTACACAATGACTGCGGGCTCATGATATACGATATTGAAGCGCAGGACGTACACAGCGGCGGTTCCGGCTGCGGATGTTCAGCGTCGGTATTTTGTTCAGGCATAATGCGCAGGCTGACGAAAGGGAAGCTGAAAAGCATATTATTTGTTGCGACAGGAGCGTTGATGTCGCCCACAGCATCGCAGCAAGGCGAAACGATACCGGCGATAGCGCACCTGCTGCATATCACTAATTCTCCATGAGCGGCGGCGGCAAGCTGCCGCGCCCCAAAATATCAAACCAAAAACCACAACACAAAAGTTTCGCTCAAGCCTTTTCAAAGGCTTGCAGGTTCCAAGGGCAGCGCCCTTGG
>CADBPE010000165.1 GCA_902796475.1 uncultured Ruminococcus sp. | reverse complement strand
CCAAGGGCTCTGCCCTTGGAACCCGCAAGCCTTTGAAAAGGCTTGAGCGAAACTTTTGTGTTTTGTTTTTTTGTGGAATATTTTGGGGCGCGGGTAATTAAGTTTCCGATTTTTTTATCTGTGACCGCGAAATCGGGAGCGGCAGCTTGCCGCCTTGAGCGAAACTTTTGTGTTGTGTGTTTTTGATATAAAACACAAGTTTTTTAGGAAGGGGGGCGCGGGTCTCCGAGGGAGACCTCTCAGCCGCAGGCTGAGAAGCGCCGACCGAGCCGACAGGCGAGAAGGGGGAGAACCCTTTGTTCCTAACAAAGGGTTTCCCCCAGTGTAACTTGCGTGTGCAAAGGGCTGCCGCATTTTGTTATTGCGGCAGCCCTTGATCTTAGACCTTTTTATTCTTCTGTTGTGTTGTCTGCTGTGTCTTCCGCTGCGGGAGTTTCGGCTTCGGCTGTGTCGGGCGCAGCTGCGGCAGTTTCCGGCTCAGGTTCGGTGAAAACCTCTGCATCGTTCAGCGCGATCTGCGGATCCTCGGCTAAGACCGGTTCGGCAGTTTCAGGCTCTGCTTCTGATGATGTGAAATTTTCGCTGCTTTCGGCTGTCATGGCGGCGGTAACGCTTGACCTTACGTTTCCGGAGTATGCAGGCGCAGGCGCAGGCACTGAGACCGCAGGAGCTTCATCCTCGCTGTCGGAAAATGAACGGTATGCAAAGATGAATGTGGGCAGGAACAGCACTACGGCGATCTGAGCCATTGTGGAGTCCGTAAAGGTGTCGGGGCCAAGATGCAGAACAGAAGACACTGCGCCGGAAATAAGCTGGTCACCGGAGAAAAATGAGATGACCGTCAGTACGACCATTATAAGTCCCAGACCGCCGAAAATTACGGAAGCGACAAGAAACGGTTTTCCTTTGAACATTGTAAAGACCTCCTTTGTTTTGTGATCAGCCGCATAAGGCGGCATATATATAATAATCAGTAGATTATTGCGCCGTATTTTTCTGTAAGAGAAGCAAATTCGTCTTCGGGAATATCGCAGCGCTTGTCAACAATGAGCCGTCCCTGATAGTAGCGCAGAGCCGCTTCAAGTGTGGTCGGGTCATTGGCATGAACGCAGAAGGGAAGATAGGACATATCAGCATTTGCGGCTATGCTTGCGGCGTCGTCTGTTGAATCAAGCACGATATAAACAGCGTTTGCCTGAGAATCGTCCATTTCTATTATGTCGTCCGACATACTGTAACCGCATTCGAGAGGCTCGGAAAGTTCAATGTTTTCAGGCAAAAAGAAGGCTTCACGGAAGATGGCTGCGGCATAGCTGTCCTTTTCGGCGGAGCCGTCAAAGCGTGTGCCAAGAGCTTTTATCAGATCAAGCTTGTTTTTGTCATGCTTGTCTGAAAGGTCAATATAAACGGACACTCCGTTTTCGGAAAGCCTTGTCAGCTCTTCACTGCTGCACAAGGAAACGTTTACAGCGGCGATAAGGGGTATCTCGGCATGCGGAAAGGCTTTTTTTATGAGCCTTGCCGTATCCTCAGTACCTGTCGGACACTCTATTCCGAAGGCGTCTGCGCCAAGGGACTGCAGGGTGATGAGCGCTGCAATATAATCGGTGTCGCTTTCGGTTTTGCCCTCATCGTCCACACGGATAAGTACGAACACGGGAATATCGGCTGTTTTTGCCGCCAGAACGCCCGCACGCATATCCCAGAGCTTATCAAAGCCGTCCAGGAGTATAAACGATGCGCCGGCGTTTTTCAGGACGGTTATTTTTTCCAGATGGTCAAAATAAGCGCTCTCAAAGACGTTTTTGCCGTATTCCTCGTGAATGCGGATATTTTCATACACCACGCCGCCGACGGGCAGCTTTTGACCGCAATCGGCAGTGATATGTGTCAGCCCTTCGTTAAAGCTGATGAAAAAATCGTCATAGCCCAGCTCCTCAAGTCTGGTGTGCATTATGCCGCCCGTAGGCGCAAGCAGAGCCGTAGCGCCGTTTTGGGCAGCGGCTTTCTTTTTGAGAAGAAGTATTCCGGGGTCGTTAAGAACTGCTTTCTCACAACAGACGTCGTCGGGATCGTCGCCTGTAAGGTCTTCACATGAACCGGCGCCGTCAGTTATCATAGGAAGCTCAAACGCAAACTCCATTTTATCTTTCTCCTAACCATGCTTATTGATTGATATATCGCTCTCTGCGGAGAGTGGTCGGGGCGCTGCTGTGTCCCCTCGGACTGTCGCTGTTGTTATTACATTGATTCGGGAGCGGTGATCTTGAACATATCCAGAATGTTCGCAATTACCGTTCTTACGGCTATGCACAGGTTCAGACGCGCCTGCATCAGAGCTTCATTTTCATTCTTTACACGGCATGCGTTATAGAATTTATGGAAAAGTGTCGCCGTGTCATAGACATAACGGGTTATTCTTGAAGGATCGTAGTCCTTTGCGGCTGCCGTTATCTCGTCAGAGAGAGCTGCAAGCTTATTGATAAGCTCGATCTCCTCCGGCGCAGTGAGCAGGGCAAGCTCCTCGTCGGTACATTCTCTCGGCTCGATGCCCTCTCCTGCAAGCGTTTTGAGTATATTGCAGATACGGGCATGAGCGTACTGTACATAATATACAGGATTCTGGGAGGAATTGTCAATAGCCAGATCAAGATCAAATTCAAAAGGCGTGTTTGCTTCTCTGAGATTGAAGAAGAATCTTGCGGCGTCTATCGGTATTTCGTCCAGCAGAGTTACAAGTGTGATGGCCTTGCCGCTTCTCTTGGAGAGCTTCACTCTCTCGCCGTCCTTGACAAGGAAGACCATCTGCATGAGTACGACGTCAAGCCTTGAAGCGTCTACGCCGAGAGCGGTAAGAGCAGCCTTCAGTCTTGGCACATAGCCGTGATGATCGGCGCCGAGAACGTCTATCGCCTTATCGAAGCCTCTTGTCACGAGCTTGTCATAGTGGTAGGCGATATCCGGCACAACGTAGGTGGGCAGACCGTTGGAGCGCACAAGCACGAAATCCTTATCTGCGCCGAACTCCGACGCCTTGAACCATACAGCGCCGTCCTGCTCATAGGTATGACCCTTTTCTGTGAGCTGCTTTACAACGTCTGCAACGGCGCCGCTCTTGTGCAGGGTGCTTTCTCTGAACCATCTGTCATATTTGATGCGGTATTTGAGCAGATCGCGCTCCAGCCCCTCTATATTTTTGGGCAGCGCGAAGTCTACGAGAGCCTTTCTTCTGTCGGCGCTGTCGGCTTCGACGTATTTGTCACCGTTTATTTCGGCAAAGGCTTTGGCGTGGTCGGTGATATCCTGTCCGTGATAGGCGTCCTCCGGCATTTCTACGCCTTCTTTATAGATCTGCAGATAGCGCACCTCCAGCGAGGTAGCGAATTTTTCTATCTGATTGCCTGCGTCATTGATGTAAAATTCCCTTGAAACATCATATCCGGCAGCTTCAAGCACACTTGAAAGCGTATCGCCCAGGGCGCCTCCTCTTGCGTTGCCTACATGCATAGGACCCGTTGGATTAGCCGAAACGAACTCGACAAGCACTTTTTTATCCTTGCCGTAGTCGGAGCGTCCGTAGCTTTTGCCCTCTGCGGCGATCTCTCTGAGAACAGAGGTGTAGTATTTTCTTGAAAAGAAGAAATTCATGAAGCCCGGACCGGCTATTTCGCAGCGTTCAAGACCTGTACCGTCAAGTTCCAGCTTCTGCATGATGGTTTCAGCGATTTTTCTTGGCGCGGAACGGAACGCTCTTGCCGATACCATAGCTGCATTCGTGGCAAGATCTCCGTGACTGCGGTCGGCAGGAGTTTCGATAGTGAACTCAGGCAGCTCTGCATCGGGCAGCAGACCCTCATTCTGAGCGGCATTTACTGCGTTTTTAATAGCCTCCCTGAGACTGTTTACTGTTTTATTAGCCGTTGACATCTTTATTTGCCTCCTCGATTTTCAGAAATAGCTCGTTTTTGCTTGCAAGTTCGGACTGCACGTCAATGGAGTAATGTATTTCCAGTTCGCCGCCGTTATCGCCAAGATCTATCCTGACGCTTTCGGTATAAACTCCCAGTGAGATGATCCCGAAGCTTGTAACGTATTCGCATTTATGGCGCACACCTTTTTCAAGAATAAGGTTGTGGCTTTCAGATCCGCCCTTCATCACTGTAACAGTGCCGTCCTCAGTGACCTTTACTGTTGTACGGTACTTCTTTTCCGGATTCTGCGTATCGTATTCTTTATATGTAATGTAGCGGTTTCCGTTTTTTGTAACATAGGACGCCATTGTTTTAAGCTCTATTTTGTCGGCGTGGTCTTCGACTATCTGTTTTCCGGTTACCGACAGAATATAGTTTTCTTCCATTTCCTTCTTTCCTCTCGTCAATATTTGAATTACAGCGCCAGCTATGCTGCCAGTGCCGATTTAGTTTT
>CADBPE010000164.1 GCA_902796475.1 uncultured Ruminococcus sp. | reverse complement strand
TGCGCAGGGCGTCCCCTCTCAAAAAACAGTCCACCGGACTGTTTTTTGATTCACCCCTGCGGAGCGCTTGTAGCATAGGGATTTCGCTGCCTGCGGGCAGCGAGTCAGTGGGACTTTTAGAAAAAAGTCCCACCCGTTCTCGCCTGTCGGCTTGGTCGGCGCTTCTCAGCCTGCGGCTGAGAGGTCTCCACCGGAGACCCGCGCCCCCGAAAACCGTGTTTATTCCTTTGTTAGTTTAACGGATTCAGGTTGTATTAACATTAAGATCCTCTCTTTTCTGATATAAACGGAAAGAGAGGGTCTTTTTGTTGTGCACTTTAGTGAGAGCAGCAATTGTCTTGCAGGTCACTGCGAAAAACTGGCGGCGAATCTTTTGAAATAATTTTATCAGAGAATAATAATACATCGTTTTTCCGTTCTGTTGATAAACCTTGTGCATAATGCTTGATTTCTCGACTGAGATATTATATAATCAAATTATTCGATTTTGTATGATAATGCTTTATCATGCGAAAATCCCAAAAAATTACAGAGGAGGATGCCGGTTTTACGGCAGAGTAAAACGATGTCGAATTTAACAAGACCAAAAAGATCCATCATGGGCTTTATAGGCTCCATGCTGGTGTTCTCGCTTATTGCGGGAATGTTTGCGTTCCTTATCCCGGCAACGCAGGCCGAGGCGGAGGAAAAGACCTTTACAGTGGGCTTCGATGCGGAGTTCCCGCCATACGGCTACAAGGACAACAGCGGCGAATATGTGGGCTTCGATCTTGACCTTGCTCAGGAGGTCTGCATAAGAAACGGCTGGAAGCTCAAAAAACAGCCTATTGTGTGGGATACCAAGGACAGCGAGCTGAACAGCGGCGCAATTGACTGTATCTGGAACGGCTTTACAATAAACGGCCGTGAGGATAAGTACACCTGGTCGGATCCTTATGTGGATAATTCTCAGGTGGTTATCGTGAGAAGCGATTCGGGAATAAACAAGCTTGAGGATATGAAGGGAAAGACCGTTCTTGTTCAGGCTGATTCTTCGGCGCTTGCAGCTTTTCAGGGAGATGACGCCACCGAGGAAAATAAGAAGCTTGCGGCTTCATTCAAGGCTCTCAGACAGTCTGCGGACTATAACAGCGCCTTTATGGAGCTTGAAAGCGGCATGGCGGACGCAGTGTGTCTGGATTACGGCGTGGCTAACTTCCAGCTGAGCAGCCGCGGAGATACCTTCCGTATGCTTGATGAAAAGGTCTCGACAGAGCAGTACGGCATTGGCTTCAAGCTGGGCAATACCGAGCTGAGGGATCAGGTGCAGAACGCCCTTTACGCAATGAAAAGGGACGGCAAGTTTGACGAGATCGCCAAGAAGTGGGGTCTTGCGGACAGCGTTGTTCTTAAAGCGCCTGATGATAAGGAAAATTCCGAAGTTTCTCAGACCTCTGCTCAGGATGACAGCGAAAAGGGACGCAGATTCGTGCTTGGCTTTGATGCCGAGTTCCCGCCGTACGGCTATAAGGATAACAGCGGCGAATATGTCGGCTTTGACCTTGATCTTGCTCAGGAGGTCTGCAGCAGAAGGGGCTGGGAGCTTGTAAAGCAGCCTATCGTGTGGGATACCAAGGACAGCGAGCTGAACAGCGGTTCTATTGATTGTATATGGAACGGCTTTACAATAAACGGCCGTGAGGACAAATATACATGGTCTGATGCTTATGTGGATAACTCTCAGGTCGTTATTGTAAGGAGCGATTCTGATATAAAAGTTCTGAGCGACCTTAAAGACAAAACTGTTCTTGTGCAGGCTGATTCTTCGGCGCTTGCTGCCTTTCAGGGCGACGACGCAACCGAGGAAAATAAAAAGCTTGCGGCTTCATTCAAACAGCTCAGGCAGTCAGCCGACTATAACAGCTCATTCCTTGAACTTGAAAGCGGCATGGCGGACGCTGTATGTCTGGACTTCGGCGTGGCAAACTATCAGCTCAGGAGCAGAGGCGATACCTTCCGCATGCTTGATGAAAAGGTATCGACAGAAAAATACGGCGTAGGCTTCAAGCTTGGCAATACCGAGCTGAGAGACAAGGTGCAGGAAACTCTCTACGCTATGAAGGCAGACGGCAAGTTTGACGAGATCGCTCAGAAGTGGGGTCTTGCGGACAGCGTTTGTCTGACAGTGCCCGATAAGATATCCGAGGACGAAAGCGGCAGAAGGTTCGTTGTGGGCTTTGACGCAGAGTTCCCGCCATACGGATATAAGAACGAGAGCGGCGAATATGTGGGCTTTGATCTTGATCTCGCAGATGAGGTATGCAAAAGAAGGGGCTGGACATGCGTTAAGCAGCCTATCGTATGGGATACCAAGGACAGCGAGCTGAACAGCGGAGCAATAGACTGTATCTGGAACGGCTTTACAATAAACGGCCGTGAGGATAAGTATACATGGTCAACGCCTTATGTGGATAATTCTCAGGTCGTGATAGTTACCAAGGATTCGGAGATCAATAAACTTGACGATCTGAAAGGCAGGATAGTAGTCGTGCAGGCGGATTCTTCCGCGCTTGCGGCATTTACGGGCGAGGACGCCACAAAGGAAAACAAGGCTCTTGCAGAGTCGTTCAAAGCTCTCCGCCAGACAGCCGACTATAATACATCATTCCTTGAGCTTGAAAGCGGTATGTCTGACGCTATATGTCTTGATTACGGCGTGGCAAATTATCAGCTCAAAAGCAGGGGAGATGCTTTCCGTATGCTTGATGAAAAGGTCTCCACCGAAAAGTACGGTGTTGGCTTCAAGTTAGGCAACAAGGAGCTGAGAAACAAGGTTCAGGAGACGCTTCTTGAAATGAAGGCGGACGGCACCTTTGACAAAATTGCAGAAAAATGGGGACTTGCCGACAGTGTTTGTCTGAGCGCTGACGACAAATATATTGACAAGGAAGAGCAGACAGTCCTTCCCGGTCAGGGCAGCAGCGGAGTAGACTGGGGCTCGATGTTCAGGCAGCTCGGCGAAGGCATGGCAAAGACGCTGCTTATCTTTGCGCTGACACTTATTCTGGCAATGCCGCTGGGTCTTTTGGTGTCATTTGTCAGAATGTCACGCTTCAAGGTTTTGCAGTGGATAGCAAGAATATACATTTCCATAATGAGAGGTACCCCGCTTATGCTTCAGCTGCTGGTAGTCGGCTTTGCGCCATACTATGTGTTCGGCATAAGGCAGGATGAGGGCTACCGCTTTATTGCTGTTATCATTGGTTTTACACTGAACTATGCGGCTTACTTTGCGGAGATATACAGAGCAGGCATACAGGCTGTTCCCAAGGGACAGAGAGAAGCCGCTTCAATTCTCGGATACAGCGGCAGTCAGACCTTCAGGAAGATAATCTTCCCGCAGATGGTAAAGAACGTACTCCCGCCGGTCACAAACGAGATAATCACTCTTGTAAAGGATACCTCACTTGCGTCCGTGCTTACATATATCGAGATGTTTACCGTTGCAAAGCAGCTTTCGGCAAGCTACACCAACCTGATACCGCTGTTTGTGGCAGGCGTGTTCTACTATGTATTCAACTTCCTTGTTGCCTTTGTAATGGAAATGATCGAAAAGAAATTAAGCTACTATAAGTGATGGAGGTGAAACACTATGAAGCTTCTTGAAATAAAAAATCTAAGCAAAGGCTTTGACGGAAAGACAGTGCTTGAGGATATCAGTCTGACTGTTGAAGAAGGCGAGGTAATATCCATTATCGGTCCTTCCGGTTCGGGAAAGACGACGCTTCTGCGCTGCGCAACCTTTCTTGAAACTATGGACAGCGGCGAGCTCAGCTACTGCGAAAAGCCTGTTGTAGTTACCAAGGGCGGCAAGGCGGTTTATCCGTCAAAATCTGAATTGAGGGAAGCAAAGTCGAAATTCAGTCTGGTGTTTCAGAATTTCAACCTGTTCCCGCATTTCAGCGTACTCAAGAATATTACCGACGCTCCTATCCATGTGATGAAGCGCAATAAGGAAGAGGTTATCGTAGAGGCAAAGCGCATACTTGCAAAGGTCGGACTGGAGGATAAGCTGAAAGCCTATCCGTGTGAGCTTTCGGGCGGACAGCAGCAGCGTGTAGCGATAGCGAGAGCGCTCCTTATGAATCCGAGCATGTTATATTTTGACGAGCCGACGTCTGCTCTTGACCCGGAGATAACCGCAGGCATACTCCGCATAATGAAAAAGCTTGCGGAGGAGAAGATGACGATGGTAATTGTCACTCACGAGATAGACTTTGCAAGGGCAGTATCCGACCGCGTTATCTTCATGGACGGCGGACACATAATTGAGCAGGGCGCACCGAAGGACGTTATTGACAACCCGTCGAATGAAAGAACAAAAGCGTTCCTGAGGAAGCTTTCAGTCGAGTAAAGACGAGCCGGAATTTTCTTGCTGACAATACAAAAGCGCCCCCCGGGAGCGATTTGGCTTTCGGGGGGCGTTTAATTATTCTTTGCCTTTAAAGTTCTTGCGGGGACTGAAAAACATCATAATAAACACTATGATAAGCGGCGCTGCGGAGAATATCACAGCCGTACCGCCGAACTGACGGGTCACAAATACGCTTATTATGGCTCCTATAAGAAAGATCACGTTTATCATGTAATACTTGAATCCGTCAATAAGATCCTGCTTTTTTCTGTCCTTCTGGTAGCGCATGAGCAGGTCCGTTCCGCTTCGCAGGTTGCCGGTACACATTGTGGTGGCTGCGGTTATGCCGTGTATCTTGCGAAAGCTTTGCACCTGCAATGAGCAAACGTAGGATATCATTACATTTGCCAGCATATTGTAGGAGTACATACCCTTTTCGGTAGGCAGAAAGGCTACGATCATCACTGTGACTATCTCAAGGGCAATGACTATCTGACGCCAGTGTATGGGCAGCTTCGGTTCATTTTTATGTATAAGCTCGGCGGTGAATATGCCAAGCACAAATGCAAGAATTGGGATAAGGTAGGATAACGCCTTGATGAGGTTGCCTTCGGCAAGATTCATGGCAAGCAGCACAACATTTCCTGTCTGAGCGTTGGCAAATACTCCGCCGCGGGCGATGTATGTATAAGCGTCAAAAAATCCGCCCACAACAGCTAAAAGTACACCGGCATGAAGCGTTTCCGACATGGGGCGAGCGGGTGTTTTATGCTTCATTGTTATCCTCCTCCTTTGATAATAATTTTATCACATACAACGGTATTATTCAAGCCGGCAAAACAGTAAACCGGAAATCGATTTTGCGCTGAAAGCTGCACCGGGGGAACCTTTTGTTGGGAACAAAGGGTTATCCCCCAGACCCCTTTCCTAAAAAACTTGTATTATACCTTAAAATACCTTAATGAGAGAAGAAGAGCACTGAAGGATAGCACCCTCAGCGCTGTAAGCTGATTTATATGATGATCTATGATTTTTCAGAAAGGATGTGCATTTTCATGGTATGCGCCTGATCTTATGCGCTCAGCCCCGACTGGATGAGGTCAACGGCGGCTTCGAGGGCTTCGGTTTCACGTTCGCCGTCGCAAACCAGTTCAAAGTCATTGCCGCATTTGATGCAGGCGGTCACAAGATTGAGCGTACTTTTGGCATTGTATTCGTTTCCGTTAAAAATTATATAGACCCTGCACGGATACTCCACCATAGCGCCTGCCAGTGCTGCTGCTGTTCTGATGTGAAAACCTTCTTCGTTCGTTATTGTAAGACACTTTGATACCATATTGATCTCTCCTTTGCTGTAAATTCGGAAGCTGCTGTTTGCTAAAATTTACCTTCCTGATTAAATTATACCATATTTTTGGTCAAAGTCAAGCATAAATAGTCATATTCCTTCAAATTCACGCATAAAATTTTCATACATACTGTGGTTCAGCAAATGATCTGAGCATACAAAGCCCCGCCGCTGTGTCCTGCAAACACAACGGCGGGGCTTGATCTTTTGTGATCCCGGAAGTAAAAGCTTATTGTGCCATGATAACTTCAACGGGTCGGACAGTTACACGGAATACCTTGCTGACGGTTCTTCCGGTCTTATCCTTGACCGTTACGGTTATTACATATTCCGCAGTTCTTTTCAGTTCAAGAGTAACTTTGCTGCTGCGGCTGAAGCTCTGTTCGATGACCTCCTTTTCAAGTCCGTTTCTTGTATATTTCACTTCATAAAGATAATCGCCAAAGCCGCCGTCAGCCTTTGCATTTACTGTCAGCTTCTCGCCTAAAGTAATGCTTTTTGATGAAAGAGTGGTTTTGTTTGTCAGCTTTTCGGCAACGGTCAGAGTAAAGCTCTTTCTTGATGTGCTGCCGTTTGCATCTTTTACGATCATGACCAGTTCATAAACGCCTGCTGAATCCGGCTTGAATACCGCCTCTTTTTCAGCGCTGTATGAACGCAGGACGGCCGGCTTTTCAGCAGTTGAGCTTTTATATGTCACTGCATACTGATATTCGCCTGCGCCGCCTTTTGCCGAGCCGGTAAGCTTTACGGATTCGCCGAGAACTATATACTTTCCTGAGATGACCGAATGGTTTTCAAGCTTGTTTAATGCGGTAACGGTAAACACCTTTTTGCTTGTGTGACCCTTGGCGTCCTTAACTATCACAGCAATATCATACACCGCTGCCGCTGAGGGCTTGAAGGTGACGCTGCTGTTGCTGTCAAGGGCCTGCAAAACGCTCCATTTTGACGCTGAGGACTTCTTATAGGTCATCGAATACTTATAAGCTCCGATACCGCCGCTTGCCGCTCCGGTTATTTTGACCTCCTGACCTATGATAATTGTCTTTGCGGAAACTGTGGAAAGATTTTTCAGTCTCTTTGCAGCATTGACGGTAAATACTCTCTTGGCAGTATGTCCCTTTTCGTCTTTTGCAATAACAGCGATATTATAATCCGCTGCCGCAGCGGGCTTGAACACTACCGTACTGTTGCTGCTGAGGGTCTGCAGTACGCTCCATTTTGAAGCGGTTGACTTTTTATAGGTGACGGAATACTTATATGCTCCGATGCCGCCGCTTGCTGCGCAGTTTATCTTTATCTCTTCACCGACAACGATATTGTTATCGGAGATGGCTGAGATATTCTGCAGCTTTTCTGCAACCGTAAGAGTAAGGAGCTTTGCGCTTTCATTGCCCTTTGAATCTGCCGCTTTGACTCTGATATAATATTTTCCGGCAGATGCGGGCTTGAATGTGACCGGACTGCCGCCCTTATCCTGCAGGACTGTCCATGTATCCGTATCGGATCTTCTGAAGCTTACACTGTATGTGTATGAACCTATACCTCCGCTTGCAGCGCCGTTTATCCTGACCTCATTGCCTATAATGACGGAGCTTCTGGATATGGTTGAAAGGTTCTTTACCTTTTCGGCAACGGTAAGCTTCAATGTCTTTCCGGACGCATTTCCTTTTGAATCACGGACAATGACCTTGACGTTATATGTGCCTGTCGATGAAAGCTTGAAGCTGACCTCTTTATTTTCCTTATAAGACTGAAGAATGATCCATTTATCCGAAGTCGATTTCTTATAAGCCATCGAATACTGATAAGCGCCAATGCCTCCTTTAGCGGCGGCTTTAACGGTAACAGAACTGCCGATTATTACAGCCTTCTCGGAAAGCGCTGAAATATTGCTGACAGGCTGAGCCACCAGAAGATCAAAGGTCTTTTCGGCAGTGGTGCCCTTTGTATCACGAGCCTTTACAAGAATCTGATATTTGCCGGCAGTATCCGGCTTTACAACCAAGCTGATGTTTTCGCTGTACTCCTGAAGCACCGTCCATGAGCTGTCAGCGGTCTTTTTGCAGGCAATAAGGAACTGATGCTTTCCAAGACCGTTCTTAGCCGAGCAGTTCACATTAACGCTTTGTCCGAGAACGATCGCATTGTCAGAAACAGACGAGAGGTTTGTGACCTTGATGAAATACATCTCTGCGGTGATATTCACATCTCCGGCGCCGACCTTTACAGTATAAACGCCGTCATTTGCCGTTACTGTCTGCTGACCGTTCATAACCTTTCCGTTGACCGCATAGCCTTCCTTTGCTTTAAACGATATCACTGTACCATACTCGCACTGAGCAGGAATAACGCCGTTAACTCCCTCCATGTGAGCCGGCAGAGCAACATTATACTTGTTGATAGTCCACTTTGCAGTGACAGTCATATTTCCGGCGGGCATAGTAGAGGGGATAGTTTTGTCCCAACCGGTGAAAGTATAACCTGTTCTTGTGGGATTAGACGGTGCAGTAATTGCTGTGCCGTAATTCTGTGTTATTGAAGAAACCGCCGTACCGCCGTTGCTGTTGAATGTAATAGTGTAGGAATTGATATTCCACTTTGCCTTGATAGTAGTGTTGCCTGCGGGCATTGTAG
>CADBPE010000163.1 GCA_902796475.1 uncultured Ruminococcus sp. | reverse complement strand
GCTACAAGCGCTCCGCAGGGGTGAATCAAAAAACAGTCCGGTGGACTGTTTTTTGAGAGGGGACGCCCTGCGCAAGAGGGCGTCCCCTGCTGACAGATTAGCAATAACCTCCCGGCGGCAAGCCGACGCAAGAGGGCGTCCCCTTGTGACAGCCCCCGAAAAAGCCGCATTCAACGCCGCAAAACGGCGAAATAAAGCATTAATGTTGATAACATTGCCCGCACGATACACGAGCATATTTTTCGGGCAGTTCTGCTCCGAAGTAAGGTGAAAATTATGTCAGAAAACAATATATCCAAAAGCCGCTCGATAGACGGCATTTTCTATCAGTTTTACAGGCACCCGTTTATTTCGGCTGCGCTGGTATGCTTCATGTCATTGCTTATGCCTACGGGCAATCCGATATTTTCCAATTCGCTGTGCGTTGCTATATGGATAGCGGCTCTCGGCGCGATCGCCGCCTGCTGCTCTTATAAAATGTTCCCCGATGACAAGGGCAGATCACACGCCGCCGCAATAGGCATTGCCGGTATCGTTTGCGCTCTTATTTTTCTTTATCAGACTTATGCGTATAACTCTTACGGCATTATTGTAATGAACGGCGGTCTTGCGCTGTGCGCGGGAGTGTTTTTTTATCTTCTGGCAACGGGCAAGATGTCGGTGAAGAGCGCCATACTTATAATATTTGCGGCAGGCTTCATAATGCGGCTGTCCTATATAATCACTATGAGCGCCGGCTCTATACAGCACGACGTCTACTCACTCGGTCAGAATGCCGGTCATGCCGGATATATCGAATATCTTTACGCAAGCGGTCATCTGCCCGATTTTGACGTAAGACAGATCGATCAGTTCTATCATCCCCCTCTGCACCATGCTTTGGCTGCATTGTGGATGAAACTGCAATCCTTCATCGGCATATCCTACGATCAGGCATACGAGAACATACAGCACCTCACTTTGTTCTATTCCACCTGCTGTCTCATACTGTCCTACAAGATATTCCGCAGGCTTGGTCTTTCAAATTCGGGACTTATTACGGCAACCGCAATAATAGCCTTCTGTCCCACATTCTATATCATGGCAGGCAGCATGAACAACGATATTCTTTCCGTCACCTTCATGCTGGGCGCAATTCTCAACACTCTGTACTGGTACAAGTCAAGATCTCTGAAAAGGATACTCTGCATTGCCCTGTGCGTAGGTTTTGGCATGATGACCAAGCTTTCGGTGTGGATGGTCGCTCCTGCCATCGCTCTTGTATTCATTTATGTATTCTTCAGCGAGCTGAAAAGCTTCAAAAAATATCTGGTGCAGTATTCGGCTTTTCTCTGCGTATGTGCGCCGCTGGGACTTTTCTGGGCGGTAAGGAATTTTATCCTCTGGAAAGTGCCGTTCAGCTTCGTTCAGCGTCTTTCGGAAAATTCGAGCCAGTATATCGGCAGCGTTCCTCTCACTCAAAGACTGTTCGATTTCAGCCCGTATCAGTTTGCAGATCTTGCGCCGCAGTTCACCATGTATAAAGGAAAATACAACGAATTCAACCCGCTCATTGCCTTTTTCAAGACCTCAATGTTTGACGAAGGCATAGCTGTGAGACGTTTTCCAAGGATAGCCGGCTTTGATCAGGTATTGTTCTGGTCGGCAGTTGTGCTGGGGCTGCTGGGCTTCTGCGCAATGATCTTCATGTTCATAAAGAAAAACAAGAAAATGGATGTGGTACAGAAGTCATTTATAGGACTGCTCTATTTTACGATCTTAGGAATGTATTATTATTTCTGCATGGATTTCCCTCATGTATGCACCATGAACGTAAGATACGGCGTACCGCTCATCGTCATAGGAGCGCTTTCGGCAGGTTATCTGACAATGGAACTGTTTAAAATCAAAAAGAAATGGGCTTCGGCATGCGCTGCTGCGATCTGCTCCGTAACGGGCATTTATGCGCTGAGCGGATATATGGTATACAACCTTGTAGCCCTGTCCATAATCAAATAAACGCTGACCGGAACAAGGAGTAATGGAAATGTTTTTCAAGAAAAAGGAACCGCTCGGAGCAGCGGAATTTATTATCGCAGGTCTGGGGAATCCCGACCGCAAATACGAAAATACAAGACACAATGCCGGTTTTATGACCATCGACCTGCTGTGTGAGCAGCTCGGCGTCAGGGCTGACCGCATAAAGTACAAATCCCTGTGTACAACGGCTGCCATAGGCGGGAAAAAAACGCTCCTTATGAAGCCTTCGACCTACATGAACAACAGTGGTCTGGCAGTAAAGGAGGCTATGAGCTTCTTCAAGATACCGCCGGAAAATACCATCATCATTCTTGATGATATCTCGCTTGACGTAGGCAGGCTGCGCATAAGGCGCAAGGGCAGCGACGGCGGGCATAACGGCATGAAGAACATAATTTATCTTTCCGGCAGCGATCAATTCCCAAGGATAAAAATAGGCGTAGGCAAAAAGCCCGAACAGTGGGATCTTGCCGACTGGGTGCTTTCGCCGTTCACCTCAACCGAACAGAAGGCGCTCAGCGAAGCGCTTGCCAATGCCTGCGAAGCAGTAAAGCTCATAGCTGCCGGTCAGACCGATAAAGCAATGAATCTGTACAATTGAACCGTAAATACACATCCGTTTAGATCAATAAGAAGGTCATATATGAAATTTTTAAATAGTGTTTTGAGCGGGCTCCCTGAATTCAGACAGCTTTACGAGGCTGTGCAGCACGAGCGTTTTCCCGCTATGGCAACAGGTCTTTACTCCATCCATAAGGCGCATCTGATACATCATCTGTGCTTTCATACGGGCAGACGCGCCCTCGTAATCGCCGGCAGCGAATCCGAAGCGGCAAGGCTTTGCTCCGATATCAACACAATGGGTACAAAGACCGTTTTCTATCCCGCAAGAGATTTCACCTTCCGTAATGTAGAGGTGGCTTCCCGTGAATTTGAACATCAGCGAATAGGCGCCCTGTGGTCCTTTATGTCAGGCGAAAGCAGGGTGCTTGTTTGCTGCGCAGATGCCGCTGTGCAGTACACCATCCCTAAAAGGATACTAAAAGAAACAACTATAGAAATAAAGGAAGGCGCAAGGATATCCCCCGAAGAGCTTGTGTCAATGCTGATCGCCGGCGGCTATGCAAGAGCCGAACAGGTAGACGGCACCGGACAGTTCGCCCTGAGAGGCGGCATTCTGGACTTTTTTATGCCGTCATCATCTCAGCCGTGCAGAGTGGAATTCTGGGGCGATGAAATAGATACCGTTTCATCATTTGACATTGAAACTCAGCGCCGTACAGACAGACTTGACGGCTTTGTGATAACTCCGTCAACCGAAATAATCATCAGTGACGCCAAAGATCTTGCCGAAAAGATCGACGCCAAAGCCAGGACCCTCCGCGGCAAGGCAGCGCCCCTTGCAAAAGAGATACTCAAAAAGGAAGCGGATCTGCTGAGAAGCGGCGGCAGACTCGGCTCTGCGGATAAATTCTACGATCTTATATATGAAAAGCCTGCGGATATTTTTGACTACACCGACAGCGATGACTTCGTTTTTGTTTCGGAGCAGACAAAAATTGACGACAAGCTGAAAAGCAATACCTGGCAGTGGGGCGAAGACGTAAAGGATTATCTTGCGGAAGGCGTTCTGTGCAAGGGTCTCGATACCTTCTCAGGCGGAAAGACCGAGCTGCTTCAGGCAATTGAAAAGACCCGCCTAATATTCTGTGAAAATTACACTCACGGCACATGCGAGCTGCCCCTGAAAACGCTGGTCAATTTCAGTGTCAGACAGCTTTCACCGTGGAGCGGAGCAATAAACGTGCTGTGTGAGGATCTGGAAATACTTGCAGCCAAGGGCAAGACCTGCGTTATCCTTGCCGGCACAAAAAAATCCGCAGAAAATCTGCACAAGGATCTTCAGGACCGCAGCTTTCCCGCAGTGCTGCTTGATCCGGAATCCGACCTGCCCGGCGCAGGACTGTTCGTTACTCACGGCAGCCTGTCTGCGGGTATCGAATATTTGCAAAGCGGGTTCAGTCTTATCACTCACGGACAGATAGCCGAAACTGCCAAGCAGAAAAAGCACCGGCGCAGTCAGGGAAAGACCATTTTCAGTCTGGCGGAGCTTTCGGTTGGCGATTATGTGGTTCATTCTGTCCACGGAATAGGTCAGTTCGGCGGCATTAGAAAAATTGAGCTTGACGGCATTACCAAGGACTATATAAGCATACAATATGCCAAGGGTGACAGCCTGTATATACCTGTCACACAAATGGATCAGGTCTCAAAATACATCGGTCCACATGAAGACAGTACCGTTAAGCTTAACCGTCTGGGCGGTCAGGAATGGCAGAAGGCAAAGAACCGTGTGCGCTCGGCTGTAAAGGATATAGCCGAAGGACTGGTAAAGCTCTATTCCGAAAGAATGAAAGCCAAGGGTCACGCTTTCCCGCCGGACAGCGAATGGCAGCACGATTTTGAGGCGCGTTTTGAATACGAGGAAACTGCCGATCAGAAACGCTGCGTCGACGAAATAAAAAACGACATGGAAAGGATAGCCCCGATGGACAGGCTCCTGTGCGGTGACGTCGGCTTTGGCAAAACAGAGGTCGCTCTGCGGGCAGCCTTCAAATGCGTTGCCGATTCAAAGCAGTGCGCTCTTCTGGTGCCGACCACCATACTTGCATGGCAGCATTATCAGACTGTGCTGCGCAGATTTGAGGGCTTTCCTGTAAGCGTAGAGCTGCTTTCAAGGTTCCGTTCGCCGTCTCAGCAGGCGGAGATCATCGAAAAGCTCAAGCGCGGCGACATCGACATGGTGATAGGCACACACAGGCTTATCTCAAAGGATATAAAGTTCCGTGATCTTGGTCTTGTTATTATAGACGAGGAGCAGCGCTTCGGCGTTGCACAGAAGGAAAGACTGAAGGAGCTTTGCAGCAATGTGGACGTGCTCACTCTTTCGGCTACCCCTATTCCAAGGACACTCAATATGGCAATGTCGGGTATCAGGGATATGTCCTCAATTGAAGAAGCTCCGCAGGACAGACACCCTATCCAGACCTATGTTTTAGAATATGATGACGCCGTTATCAATGAAGCTATCCGCCGTGAGCTGAGAAGAGGCGGTCAGGTTTTCTACCTGTACAATTCCGTAAACAATATTGAAGAAAAGGCACAGAATATTGCCGAAAGGATACCGGAAGCCAAGGTCGCCTTCGGTCACGGAAAAATGAACGAAGGTCAGCTTTCGGAAGTATGGCGCAAAATGCTCGAACAGGAGATCAATGTTCTTGTAAGCACAACTATCATCGAGACCGGAGTGGATATCCCGAACGCAAACACGCTTATCATAGAAAACGCAGACAAAATGGGACTTTCTCAGCTTCATCAGATAAGAGGACGGGTAGGCCGTTCTTCAAGACGCGCATACGCCTATCTCACCTTCCGCAAAGACAAGGTGCTGTCGGAAATATCCCAGAAGCGTCTTGACGCTATAAGAGAGTTCACCGAATTCGGTTCGGGCTTCAAGATAGCAATGAGGGATCTTGAGCTGAGAGGAGCCGGCAATCTGCTTGGCGCACAGCAGCATGGTCACATGGCTGACGTAGGCTATGATATGTACATGAAGCTGCTCGGTGACGCCGTAAGACAAGCCAAGGGCGAGGATCCCGGCGAAGAGGACGTGGACTGTCTGATAGACATACGCACAGACGCCCATATCCCGGAGGAATACATCTCCAGCGGCAGGCGGCGTCTTGAGATATACCGCAGGATATCAGACATCCGCACACAGGAGGACGCCGAGGACGTTACCGATGAACTGATAGACCGATTCGGCGATGTTCCCGCACCCGTGAACAGACTGATAAACATTGCTCTTCTGCGCAGCAAAGCCCGCAGGCTCGGCATTACCGAGGTCGCCCAGAGAAACGACAATCTGCTGCTTTATATTACAAAGCCGAATTCGGAAGCCACTGCCGACATCATCGGACGTTTTTCAAGCAGGGCAATACTCAGCGCCGGCGCAAAGCCGTATATTTCGATCCGCATAATTCCCGGCGAGAACACCCAGAAGCTTTTAAATGAGATCCTTCAGATATGAGCTATCACCCGCAGTTCAGAGCTCTCTGCCGGAAGTTGGTAAAATATCGGTCAATTAATCTTAAATAGTGATATTTTTTGATAACTCAGCCGAAATACATTATATATGGGTCATTTTGGCTTGACTTTAAAAATACGCTGTGGTATCATCTAAACAGTGGTTATCCATACCTTAGATAAATTTGAAAGGAATGTGTGTGTTATGAACAATCAGAACTATAACCAGCAGCCTCAGCAGCCCCAGCAGCCTGTTTATCAGCAGCCCCCCATGCCTCCCATGCAGCCCCAGGCTCCGAAGGCTCCGCTTTTCAATAATGACCTTCTTGGTCTTATCGGCTGCGTTGCAAGCGTTGTAGGCTTTGGCCTTGTTATCGTTTCGCTTTGCGCTTATGCGGCTGTTTACGGCGTTATCCTCAACATCCTTGCTATCCTGTTCTCAGCAGGCGGATGTGTGCTTTCTTTCATGGTAGGCAATTCAAGGATCAAGTCAGGCGCTCCCAGAGGCACTGTTGCCACACTCGGCATTATCTTCGGCGCTGCCGGTTTCCTGCTCGCTATCTTTGCTATCTTCACAACAGGCTGCAGAGCCTGCGACACCTGCGCTGCTCAGAACGCTGTAAAGAACGCCCTCAAGAGCTATCTTTAATATCTGACTTACAAAACCAATCTGTCCTCGGCGGTCATTCGTATGATCGCCGATTTTCATTATGATAAATATATCTCAAAATAAGATACTAAGGAATGATAACATGCTTCCATACATAAACATTTTTGGCCGCCCGATACCCATGTACGGCATCTGCGCTTTAGTGGGCATAATTTTCGGAGGTCTGCTTATTGCGCTCAATCTTCGCAAACGACGTGACTACAATAAGGCGCATATCGTAAATATCCCGATATTTGCGGCTATCGGCGCTTTTCTGGGCGCACATATCGTCTATTTCATCACAAGACTGGATTTTCTTATCAAAGCCTTTCAGCATGCAGACATCGCCTTTGCATCAGCCGAAACTACTTTTGAGGTGCTCGGCGAGGTATTCGGCGGCATGGTGTTTTACGGCGGACTCATCGGCGCGATACTTGCGGCTTTCTTTTACTGCAAGGTCGCCAAAACGGATTTCAGTCTGTATGCGGATATTTTTGCTCCGGCAATACCGCTTTTCCACGCCTTCGGCAGAATAGGCTGTGTGTTTGCGGGCTGCTGCTACGGAATGGAGTGCTCGTGGGGACTTCCCTACACCCACACACACGACGGTATTTCATACACCGTAACAAGACTCCCTCTGCCGCTTATTGAAGCCGGCTGCAATCTGATCATCATGGTATTCCTGCTTATCCTCCGCAAAAAGCATCTCAAAAAGGGCAGCCTGATGGGGATATATTTCATATCGTATTCCATTGTAAGGTTCGTGGACGAATTTTTCCGCGGCGATCAGATAAGAGGCATTTACTTCGGACTTTCGACATCCCAGTGGATAAGCATTTTGGTATTCATTGCGGGAACGTATATGCTTCTGAACCGCTACAAGCTGAAAAACAAGGACAAATTCGGCTATCATGTTCCGGTGGGCGAAGTACCGGAGGGATATGTATACACCAAATATTCAGGCGCAGTAGCTCCCTGGGAGCAGTACAAGTTAAAGCCCGAGATCCTTCAGGAAGCTCTTGCATCGGCAAACGCCAAAAAAAATGACCAGTCAAACGACCCGGAAGCGTAATTACCCGCGCCCAGAAATACTTCCCAAAAACGACAACACAAAAGTTTCGCTCAAGGCGGCAAGCTGCCGCGCCCAATTTCGCGTTCGCAGATAAACAGGCGGAAACGCAGCAACCCGCGCCACAAAATATCATCCAAAAAACCAAAACACAAAAGTTTCGCTCAAGCCTTTTCAAAGGCTTGGCGCAGAGCCTGCGCTCCCGTGTTCGCGTTCGCAGATAAACAGGCGGAAACGCAGCAGCCCGCGCCACAAAATATCATCCAAAAAACGACAACACAAAAGTTTCGCTCAAGCCTTTTCAAAGGCTTGCAGGTCCAGGGCGGCGCCCTGGTCGCGCTCCGCAGAGCGCGAAATTCCTATGTTACAAGCGCTCCGCAGGGGTGAATCAAAAAACAGTCCGGTGGACTGTTTTTTGAGAGGGGACGCCCTGCGCAAGAGGGCGTCCCCTTGT
>CADBPE010000162.1 GCA_902796475.1 uncultured Ruminococcus sp. | reverse complement strand
CGCAGGGCGTCCCCTCTCAAAAAACAGTCCACCGGACTGTTTTTTGATTCACCCCTTGCGGAGCGCTTGTAGCATAGGGATTTCGCACTCTGCGGAGCGCGACCAGGGCGCCGCCCTGGACCTGCAAGCCTTTGAAAAAGGCTTGAGCGAAACTTTTGTGTTGTGGCTTTTGGTTTGATTTTTTTTTGCGCGGGCTGCTGCGTTTCCGCTTGTTTATCTGTGAACGCGAAATCGGGAGCGGCAGCTTGCCGCCGAAACTTTTGTGTTTGGCTTTTGGGGAGTAAATCATTCAAAAAAACGTGCACCGTAAAAAAATATTGTCTTTTTTGGCTATGTGTAGTATAATATTGCTATCTGAAAAATGAAAGGATGAAGGGTCAATGAATAAGCTTTTGGACATTTTGAGCAGAAACGCAGACTTTACTACAGCACAGCTCGCCGCTATGCTCGGCGAGACCGAGGACGAGATCAAAGAACAGATACAGGACTACAAGGATAAGGGTATCATCAAGGGCAGCAATACGCTCATAAACTGGGATAAGGTTCCCGGAGCAGGCGTTATGGCTATTATTGAGCTGAAGGTCACCCCTAAGCCGGAAACCGGATTTGACGATATCGCAAAGATAGTTATGTCTTACGATAATGTGGAGAGCGTTTATCTGGCGGCTTCTTCACGCTATGACCTTATCGCTACGGTGCGCGGCGAAACTATACAGGACGTCGCCGAGTTCGTTTCAAAGAGACTTTCTACTCTTGATAACGTTATCGGCACAGCAACAAGCTTTATACTTACCCACTACAAGGAGGGCGGCGTTCCCTTCTGCGGCAGTGATGAAGAAGAAGAACAAAGGAGTATGATACTGTGATCGACTATTCAAAACTTATGAACAGCAAGCTCTATGGTATCAAGCCTTCGGGTATCCGTAAGTTCTTTGATATCGCAAACGAAATGGATCATGTCATTTCGCTGAGCATCGGCGAGCCTGATTTTACCACTCCATGGCACGTCCGTCAGGAGGGTATAGAGGCTCTCAGGAGAGGCCATACCTGGTATTCTCCGAACAGCGGCTTTATCGAGCTGCGTCAGCAGATATCCAAATATTATGCCCGCCGTTTTAATGTTGAATATGATCCCGACCATGAGGTCCTCGTAACTGTCGGCGGCTCCGAGGCTATCGACCTGTGTATCCGCGCAGTAGTCGAAGAGGGCGACGAGGTTCTTATCCCGCAGCCTGCCTTTGTGTGCTACGACCCTATGACTATTATGAGCGGCGGTAAACCGGTAATTATCCAGACAAAGTCCGAAAATGAGTTCCGTCTTACCGCAGAGGAACTGGAGGCAGCTATAACCCCTAAAACAAAGCTGCTTATCCTGCCTTTCCCGAACAACCCGACAGGCGCAGTCATGAGAAGACAGCACCTTGAAGAGATAG
Source organism: uncultured Ruminococcus sp. (assembly GCA_902796475.1). GTDB lineage: Bacteria > Bacillota > Clostridia > Oscillospirales > Acutalibacteraceae > UBA1213. The sequence goes on along the minus strand of CADBPE010000162.1, from coordinate 7,211 downwards.
CAAAGGTCATCGAAAAGCATAATATCCTTGTGCTTTCCGACGAGATCTACGGCGAGCTTACCTACGGCAAGGAAAGACACGTTTCCTTTGCAGACATAAAGGGCATGAAGGAGCGCACAATAGTAGTCGGCGGCTTCTCTAAGGCTTATGCCATGACAGGCTGGAGACTCGGCTATGCGCTCGGACCTGAGCCGATACTCTCCCAGATGCTCAAGCTTCACCAGTACATGATAATGAGCGCTCCTACGCCGTCGCAGTATGCCGCTATTGAGGCTCTCAAACACGGTGACGCCGATATCGAGCATATGCGTGAGGAATATGATATCCGCAGAAGATTTATAGTTGATTCATTCTGCAAAATGGGTCTTACCTGCTTTGAACCGGAGGGCGCTTTCTATGTGTTCCCAAGCATTCAGATATCCGGTATGAGCTCCGAGGATTTCTGTGAGAAGCTTATCTATGCCCAGAAGGTGGCTATCGTTCCCGGTACAGCCTTCGGCGAATGCGGAGAGGGCTTTGCAAGAGTATCCTATTCATATTCGCTAAAGCATATTCAGGAGGCTGTTGAGAGAATAGAGCGCTTCCTGTATGAGAATTGCGGAAAAAGCGGTTCGTAAGCGGAGGTAAATGCTATGGAAACCACGATAAAGGCTCCGGCAAAGCTGAATCTTTTTCTGGATATCGTGGGCAGGCGTGAGGACGGCTACCACTATGTTGATATGGTAATGCAGTCGGTGACCATCTATGACGAGGTGACTGTAAGCGTTTCTGACGGTGACAAAGACATAACCGTAGAATGTACAGACCCGGCGATCCCGTGCGGCGCCGGAAACATCGCTTACAAGGCTGTTGAACGGTTCTATGCCGCCATAGGCAAGAGTGTGCCGCAGGTGAAGGTGCATATACGCAAGAATATCCCCTCACAGGCAGGAATGGCAGGCGGCAGTACGGATGCGGCGGCTGTTCTTAATGCGCTTAACGTTCTTACGGGCGCAGGGCTTTCCGCAGAAGAGCTTGAAAAGATCTCAGCACCCATAGGCGCAGACGTACCCTTCTGCATACGGGGCGGCACCGTGAGGGCTGCCGGCATAGGCACCGATTTAGAGCGGCTTGCTCCGCTGGCGGATTGCGTCTTTGTCGTTGTAAAGCCCGATGTGAACGTTTCGACCGGCATGGCTTACAGACGCTCCGATGAAATAGGCTACGGCAGTACTGCGGATATTTCTCCGATCCTTGAGAGCATAAGGACGGGAAATGCAGAACTGACGGCGAGATCTCTTTACAACAAGTTTGAGGACGTTCTGCGTCTTCCCGAAATTGAGCATATAAAGAATTTGCTTATTGAGTGCGGCGCTATGGGCGCAGCTATGACAGGCAGCGGCTCTGCGGTATTCGGCATATTCCGGGCGTCGGATTTTGATCCGGAGAACATTGCCCCGCTTGCCGCACAGATGAATGTCATGATCTGCCATCCTATTGATCGCGGCGCAGAGCCTGCTAAGTCTTGTTAGCACTGACAGTTTTTCTGAACAAAAATAAAACGTTTGCGGTTAAGCTTATTACTGACCGCAAACGTTTTTTGTTTTAATTTGTTTATCTTTCCTCTCAAGCATGGTGCCGGCTGCCTGCCGCCGTAAGATCTATCACTCTGTCGCATATCTTCAGTGCTGCCGGACGGTGCGTAACGATAATAACTGTCTTATCAGTCATTTTCCGAAGATTTTCAAGAAGCAGCTTTTCAGTGGCAGCGTCAAGTGAGCTTGTTGCTTCATCAAGTATCAGCACCGGACTTTCTGAAAATATGGCTCTTGCAACAGCGATGCGCTGTGTCTGTCCTTCCGAAAGACCTGTTCCTCTTTCTCCTAAAAGAGTATCAACTCCGTTTTCAAGCTCCGAAACAAATCCATCTGCGCAGGCTATTTTCAGTGCCTGCGCTATTTTTGCGTCGTCGTTCATTCCTGATTTATCCGCAAAGGCGACGGCTTCTCTTACAGTGCCCGTCATCAGCTTGTTTCCCTGCGGAACATAGGCAAAAAGCCGGTGCCATTTTGGAGAAAGCTGAATTTTGCCGTCTTTCGTGCGAAGATAGCATTCACCCGAATCCGGCTTGTAAATGCTCATAAGCAGCTTTATTATCGTTGACTTTCCGCAGCCGCTGTGTCCGGTGAAGGCGACATATTCACCCTTTTTAATACTCAGACCTATACCGCTGAGCACGACCGGCATGCCGTCCTTTGAAAGCTCCGTTACCTTGTCGGAAGGAGGATAGTAGGTAAAACCCACATCTTCAAGGCATATCTCCGTGAGCTTATCCTGATAAAAGGCTTTTACCTCGTCAACGGCAAGAGGCTGTTCGTCAGCTTCGTCTGAAAAGCCTTCTATTTCCATAAGTCTTTCCGCGCTTGCCGTCATAGCGTAAAATCTCGGCAGATATCCGGTTATATTCGCAAAGGGAGATTGTATCTGTGAGATAAGCTGAGTTACAGCCGTAAGCGTTCCTAAAGTGACAGCGCCGATGAGTATGCCGTATCCGCACCAGACCACGCCGAACAGATACATACCCTGAAACGCCACGCCGAAACCGATATTGCAGATATTTGAGAACCGGTTCTTACGCATACGGGCAGCCTTATGAGCCGCTGCTTTTTCCGATACCTCCTGCTCTGTCTGCTTTTCGGCGGCAAAGGAGCGTATCATCATCATATTTCCGATAGTCTCCTGCATGAAAATACGCAAAGAGCCGTCCTTTTCCTGAACATTCTTGTGCAGGCGCTTCAGTATTTTCCGGAAAGCGTAGGTCAGTATAACCATCACAAAGCCGCCGGGGAGAATTATCCATGTGAACCAAGGCTGGAGAATTATTATCATAATTACGGCGCTTATCATTTTTATCGCCATGCCCGCAATGCCGGGAAGTATCTCGGTGCAGCCGTTTGCGACAACTGCTGTATCGTTTGTCAGACGGTTGAGCCATTCGCCCGAATGTACCGCTTCAACAGCTGCATAGCTCTTATTGAGCAGACAATTCATAAGCCGCTCCTTGAAAATATTTTCAAGCGAGGACTTCGACAGTTCATTAAGAAAGCGGATAATAGCCCTCATAGTAAGCTGTGCGGCAACAAGCGCGACAGTAAAAATGACATTCATCACAAAGCCGTTGTTGTCCCCGGCAACGGCGCTGTCAACGATATTTTTCAGCAGCAGGGCATAAAGTACGCCGCTTCCGCCGTGAAGCATCTGCACGATGATAAGCAGCAGAATATATATTTTCTTTCCTTTCGGAACGGCATAAAGCCATTTTATCACATTATTTTTCATAGGGCGAAAATGTCCAGATAGAATATCTTTGAGGATTATGGAACATGAACAAACCGTGACTTATGAATATCTTTTCTCTCCTGAGCTTTTCCCAGCCTTTTCGGTCATTCAGATAGTTTCCGCTTTGCTGATCTACCCAATAATAAAGCTTTATCGGATGTTTAAGCTCCGATTCAAGTTTTGCTATAAATTTATAAAACATCTCAGGCTCAAACGGTCTTCCCATAAACAGGATATTGTAATCATTAAAGTCAAGTTCAAACGCATTGCCGCAGATGATATTTACATTGTCATATTTTGACGCCCATTTTTTCGCAAAATCAGCGACTTCCGCATTTAATTCTATACCTGTCATCGCACACGGATAATGCTTTTTAAGCATATATGCCAATACTCTTCCCTTTCCGCAGCCAACATCTATAAAAGAATCCGTACTTTCAAATACAGAATCCTTGAATATCCGGTCAAGCGTCCAATAGCAAGTAGACTGACTGCCAGTAGCTCCCATTGTTTCACGATACAGCGAAGGAACATATTTCACGAGGGAGCAGCCGCATATTTTACGGTCTTTCATACCGTCAAACATATTTGATATCCTGACCGATAATGAAATAAATTTCCTTATCAGAAATTGACTGTAAAATTTCTTTTTATATAAAAATTTCAGCATATGTATTTCCTTCCATTTACGGAGAGTTCCTTTCTGTTACAGGCAGCCGCTTTGATCACGCCAGCAATATATCCGTATGTGATGCCATATTTCCTGATATAACAGCTGTATCCGCAAATAACATAATAATATAAATTTTCTTTCGGAACGCTATAAAACCATTTTATTATTTTATTATTTTTCATTTTTTTATAATTTTCTTTATTGATCTTTTTATCTTGATCTTGATTTTTTTGAATCCCGTCCTCACGGGTATGGTGTGCATCCAGATAAATGAATAAAGTCTGTAACCCTTTTCGGATATTGAGTGTTCCCTGCCTTTGCGGATATATCCGGTCATCACTGCGATAATGTCGTCGTCCCTGATGCCGTATTCCTTATTGACGCAGTTATCGCCGAGTATGACATAATCATCCGGACGCACCTCTATTACCCTGTGCAGAACATAGCGGCCAGGCGGTCGGCGGTAGAGAACAACATCTCCTGCCCGGCAGCGCTCTCCGTTCCTTTTGGAAACGATCAGCATATCCTTTCCCTGCCTGAGAAGCGGGAGCATACTTACTCCGACATTCGTATAGGTAAGACTGCCGTTTTTTTCGATATAGTCCTCAAAGCGAAGCTTATTATCCATCTATCGCACCGATCCCTTTAAGACTGCTGATCGTTTTTCTTACATCACTCTCAATGATTTCACGAGGAGCATCGTATATCTTCATCATTTCCTCAATAATGTGTTCCTCCGTGGTGTCCTTTTTCAGAAGGTCAAGTATTGCTCCAAGAGTTTTGTTGCCTTTGACAACGCCGGAAAAATCCGCATTGCCTGTGGGAACAATTATCGTATCGTTTCCGGTTTTGTGTACCAGAAAATTTTTGTTGAGCTTCATTTCATTCATCCTTTCATTGTATTATAAGACAATTCGGCAGCCGAAATATCCATATTGCAGCCGAGCCGCCAGAAATCGGTATGCTCTGCCATTCTGTCGATAAGCGCAAGCGTTTTGATAAGAGCCTGACTGTCGGCGGGGCGGTAGCTTTGCTGCAGAAGCATGGTATAGGCTTCGTCCTTTGTGATCTTCCTTATGCGGTTCTCGTTTGATCTTTCAAGAATACAGACGGCTTTGAGAGGTACGGCGATATTTGCGCTCAGTCTGTGCTTGCCGTTATACGGTGTGCCAAAAACGACTGTTCGGTTATCGTCAGCATGAATAAGCGGCTTATCGTCATTGACCATAACAGCGCGTTCACCGAGCAGTGTGCGCCAGAGCCTTGTATGCGTAGATTTTCCTGTGCCGCTTTTAGCTGTAAAAAGATAGCAAAGTCCATCAACGGCAACTGCCGAGCCGTGAAAGAGAAATGTATCATACTCCGGCATTTTTTCGGCTATTTTCCGGTAAACGGCAAGCTCCTCTAAATAATCATCCGGCCATTCATGTTGTGACCGGCCTTCGGCGGTGTCCGCTGCGGCTGATTTTTCCCTTTCATAGTCAATATCCGACTGTGTTACGGAAACGATAAGATCAGGCTTACCCACAAAGCTGTATTCCCTGCAATAATCGTGAACCTTTGGGTACAGTGAGTTTATTTCTATTATTTTCCCCGCAATTTTATATATGCCTGTCATTGCGCTGCTCCTTTGCTTTGGTTTATTGTTATTATACATTTTTTTGTTTTGTTTTTCAATACTTAAAAATACAACGGCGCTGTATATTGATTTCTGCGGCTCTGAATGTTATAATAAGACAAGATCAGTACGTTACGATAACGAAGAAAATTGATGGATACTATCTTATACTTGCGGAGTGATGATCATGAAAAGATGTATAGCGGTTTTTCTGGCAGCCTTGATCTGCGCAGGCCTTGCAGGATGCGGCAGTAAAACGGACAAAGAGGCTCCGACCTCACCGGCAGAAAGCAGTATACCTGAAAGCAGCGCCGAAATTCAGGAGAGCAGTAAAACGACATCCGACGAACAGTCGGAAAACAAAGAAAATGATAAATTCACTTCCGGTATCGGGATCGTCGATAGGGACGGAAAGCATATCGGCAATATACAGGAGCACTGCGGCATTACTCTGACGGACAGCGGCATATTCTATATTACCGCTCAGAATGACGGGGCTGATCCGGATGCTGTCGGAATGATGGAAGGCGAAAAAACAACATACTCCTATCACCTTTACGATACGCAGACAAACAAAAACTATCCTTTTGGCACTGTGCCGGAGCAGGACTATGAGGCCGGCTATGTTCGTACCGAACTGAACGGCAAGCTGTACACTATAATTATAACGGGCGATATTCTGGATCGTGAGCCTGACTCTATGATGCTGCTGGAATTTGACCTGAAAAAGCATACGATAGATCAGTATAAGATATCCGATAACGGTTTCCCTTATACTGCCATGACAGAAGCAGACGGGAAGCTGCTGATACTCAATCACGATCAGACGGATGTGCTCCATGACAGGCTGTATTTGTTCGACCCTGACAGCAAGGAGTCCAAAGAGGTGCTGCATTTTGAACTGTCGGGCAATACCGGCGATACTCTGCGCAGCGTTTACAGTGACGATAAGAACATCTATCTGTTAAGGCTGCGTTTTGAGGGAGAGAGCAATGTGAAAATGTTCCTTGACACATACGATCTTTCCTTCAAAAAGCTGTCCGAGAAGGATATTACGTCCGTGATAAAAGCTGCTGCCGGAGTCGATCTTGCGCCGGATGACACAATAAACGAAATGAAGCAGATGGTAGGCAAATTTATGGTGCTTGATGAAAAGTATGTTTACTATGAGAATTTCAGCGCGACACGCTTTCTCTGCAATCCGGAGGACGGAAAGCTGTTTGATGAAACTCTCGGCTTTGGAGATCTGTTCATTGCGTCCACAGGCAGCGGGAAGCCGTTTTTCTGTTATATCTACGGCGGATCAAAAAATGAAAACGCCGTTTTCGATTGGAAAAACGGCAGTCTTGAAAAAACGCTATTCAAAGCAGATGATGACAGATATTACATCACGGCTGCATCAAGCAGCCCGAACGGAAAAAGGCTGATACAGGTAAGCTATACAAATCCGGGCAACTCAAGCGACACCCTGCCGACAAAGATATATTATTTCTGATACTATTATCATATTAATTGTTACCTGAATCCGTGAAACTCCCAAAAGAAAAAGTTCGTTTTCGGTGGGGCGCGGGTCTCCGGTGGAGACCTCTCAGCCGCAGGCTG